>NZ_JBKOTV010000013.1:0-79063 GCF_049738055.1 Streptococcus sp. CL6.22
TCATTACAGAGATACGTAAGCGTATCTTTTTTGTTTTAACTAGATATTATATACATTAAGAGAGAATCAGTTTGCTTCTCTCTTTTTTAATTTCAGTAATTCATTTTGATTGAGTATACTTTTTTGTTTCCTGATTTGTTCAATGATTACTGTAGTTTAGGTACATAAATTAAAATTTAACAGATTGTATAATTCTCACAAACTTTTAAGAAAGTAAATGAAGAGTTTTTTTGTGCTACCTATAATATATATGTTTTGTACGATAAAAATTTCCGATCTTTTGATTTTAAATGCGTATTAGTTTACGTTATAGTCTAAATTTGATATCACTTTGATGGAGGTACTATAGATTCTTTCATACTCTGTATCTTGTTGTGTAATGTTTCTTGATTCTTTTAAATAGAATCTTTTATGACATTTGTCATATTTCCTCATGACAGAAGCTTCTAGCGATTCTACCTTCAAAGAGTTATACTAGATGTATCAAATGGAGGAAGAAAAAATGAAACATAAAGTAATTGTCGCAATGAGTTTAGTAGCAGCAGGAGTCATGACTTATCTCATGTTCTCAGGATTGGATGAAGATTTCTATCATTTTCCTTGGGAGCTATTTGCAGGATTTGGAATGATGTCCTGGCTTATCCGAGAAGGTTTGAAATTAGTCTCAGATGTGAAAAAGGAGTTTGAAAAATGAAAAAAGCGTTTCTCTATCTTTTTATTGGACTATCACTAGTGGTATGGTTGGTAGAAATGTTTACAGGTTGGTTTGATCAAGCCTTCCTTCACCAATTCATCCGTGGTGCCTGGGGATTAGGATTTATGATTTTTATCGCCTTTCCTATGGGAAAGGAGTGGCTGAAAGGAGAATATGATGAACATGATTAAGGTAGAAAGCCTAAATAAAAACATCAAGGGCAAGGCTATTTTGAAGGATATTTCCTTTGAGGTAACAGAAGGTGAATGCGTCGCCTTGATTGGTCCCAATGGTGCTGGAAAGACCACACTCTTGGACTGTTTGCTTGGTGATAAACTGGTCACAAGCGGTCAAGTATCTATCCAAGGCTTGCCAGTGACGAGTTCTCAGTTAGGCTATACAAGATCCTACCTCCCTCAAGAGAATGTAATCGTTCAGAAACTAAAGGTAAAAGAGTTGATTGCTTTCTTTCAAAGCATTTACCCAAATCCCTTGAGCAACCGGGAAATCGACCAACTATTGCAGTTTGACAAGCAACAAAAAGAGCAATTGGCAGAAAAATTGTCAGGTGGACAAAAGCGTCTTTTCTCTTTTGTCTTGACCTTGATTGGGCGACCAAAGCTTGTTTTTTTAGATGAACCAACTGCTGCCATGGATACTTCAACCCGTCAACGCTTTTGGGAAATTGTTCAGGAGCTAAAAGCTAAGGGAGTTACCATTCTCTATTCGTCCCATTATATCGAAGAAGTAGAGCATACAGCGGACCGAATCTTGGTCTTGAATAAGGGAGAGTTGATTCGCGATACAACACCTCTAGCCATGCGCAGTGAGGAGATTGAAAAGCACTTTATCCTTCCTCTAGCATACAAGGAAGTCGTTGAGCAGTCAAACTTGGTTGAAAACTGGTCACAAAAACAAGATGCCCTGCAAGTAGTTACACGTGAAGCGGATGCTTTCTGGCAACTGTTAGTGCAAGCAGGATGTAGGATTCAAGAAATTGAAGTTAATAACCGTAGTTTGCTAGATACAATCTTTGAAGAAACACAAAAAGGAGATGACTAAGATGAAACGATGGATCGCACTAAACAAGATAGAATTTCTATTGACCAAACGACAATTAGTAACTTATCTATTGTCAGTAGGGATGCCGACGGCCTTCTATTTATTCTTTTCAGGCATGTACCAGGATACACCAGATGGGCCAGCTAATTTTATGCGTGACTACCTCATCTCTATGACGGCCTTTTCCATGATGTCGACAGCCATGTTTTCATTTCCAGCTGTCTTACATACCGATAAAATCAACAACTGGCAGAAAACATTGCGCCATACTCCAGTAAATATGGTAGAATATTATCTATCAAAGATAACAAGTATGATGGTTGATTATTTGGTTTCAATCTTGGTTGTTTTCTCAGTTGGGCACTTGGTTAGAGGTGTGGATATGCCTCTAGGAAGCTGGATTGGGGCTGCGCTCTTGCTGATAGTAGGAAGTGTAGCTTTTGTAGCGCTTGGCTTGACCTTGACACTCTTGCCTTCTAGTCAGCTGATGTCTGTCGTGGGAAATCTTCTCTATCTAGGCTTGGCTGTTTTAGGCGGACTCTGGATGCCCATCTCTTTATTTCCAGACTGGATGCAAGCAATCGGGAAGTGCCTACCAACTTATCAGTTGATGGAGTTGCTCAAGACCTTCTTAAACGAGGATGGCATCAATTTATCAGCAACAGTTTATCTACTTGTTTTTTCAACAGTTTTGTTTGGTTTGACCATTTACCTTCAAGGTCATAAGGAGAATGCTTAATGCTTGAAAGACTGAAAAGCATAGACTATATGTATTGGGCCAGTTTGATTTTTATGGTTTTTCCCATCGTTCCTGTAGTGACTGGGGAGCTACCTAGCTGGCATTTGTTGATTGATATTCTATTTGTGGTGGCTTACTTAGGCGTTTTAACCACCAAGAGTCAGCGCTTATCCTGGCTCTGTTGGGTTATCATGCTAGCCTATGTAGCTGGGAATACCGCCTTTGTTGGTGTAAATTATATCTGGTTCTTCTTTTTCCTTGCCAATCTCTTAATTTATCATTTCGGCGTACGTAGTTTTAATTCTTTACATGTCCGGACTTTTCTCCTTGCTCAAGTCCTTGTTGTGGGGCAACTGTTGATTTTTCAGGAAGTTGAGTTTCTAGTCTATCTACTTGGAATTCTCACTTTTATCGATTTAATGACTTTTGGCTTGGTTCGGATTCGTATTGTGGAGGATTTGAAAGAAGCTCAGGCTAAGCAAAATGCCCAGATAAATCTATTGCTTGCTGAAAATGAACGTAGTCGTATCGGTCAGGATTTGCATGATAGCTTGGGACATACCTTTGCTATGCTTAGTGTTAAAACTGATCTAGCCTTGCAGTTATTTCAAATGCAGGCTTACCCACAGGTGGAAAAGGAATTAAGAGAAATACAGCAAATTAGCAAAGAATCAATGCGTGAAGTGCGAACCATTGTGGAAAATCTTAAGTCTAGAACTTTGACATCCGAACTAGAGACTGTGAAAAAGATGTTAGAAATTGCTGGAATTGAGGTGGAAATAGCTAATCAACTAGATACAGCTAGCCATACTCAGGAATTGGAGTCAACGGCTTCCATGATTTTGCTTGAATTAGTGACCAATATCATCAAACATGCTAAAGCGTCTAAAGTCTACTTGAAATTAGAACGGACAGAGAAAGAACTCATTCTAACAGTGAGAGATGATGGCTGTGGCTTTACTTCTATAAAGGGGGATGACCTCCATACAGTTCGAGATCGTGTTCTTCCATTTTCAGGAGAAGTAAGAGTAATCAGTCAGAAACAACCAACGGAAGTGCAAGTTCGACTACCTTATAAGGAGAGAAACTAAGATGAAACTACTTGTTGCAGAAGATCAAAGTATGTTACGAGATGCCATGTGCCAGTTGCTTGCCTTTCAAGCCGATGTAGAGTCTGTCTTACAAGCCAAGAATGGACAAGAAGCAATCCAACTCTTAGAAAAAGAGTCCGTAGATATCGCCATTCTTGATGTAGAGATGCCTGTTAAGACAGGTCTTGAAGTGCTGGAGTGGATACGATCAGAAAAGCTAGAAACAAAGGTGGTTGTGGTAACGACCTTCAAGCGCCCAGGTTATTTTGAACGTGCGGTCAAGGCTGGAGTAGATGCGTATGTCTTGAAAGAAAGAAGAATTGCAGACCTCATGCAAACTTTGCATACTGTCCTCGAAGGACGCAAGGAGTATTCGCCTGAATTGATGGAAGTAGTTATGACCCATCCCAATCCATTAACAGAGCAAGAAATCGCCGTTTTAAAGGGAATTGCTCAAGGCTTGTCTAACCAAGAAATTGCAGATCAACTTTATTTATCAAACGGAACCGTCCGAAACTATGTCACCAATATTCTTTCTAAACTAGATGCTGGTAATCGAACAGAGGCAGCTAATATCGCGAAAGAATCTGGTTGGTTGTGATACTATCATATCTCGAAAACCATTATGTGCTAAAATTGATGGGATTGAATGGAACAATACTAACTTTAGGAGGGTGGGATTCCTCCTTTTTCTTTTTTGGGGGAGCACTACAAAAGAGCTAAAATTAAGAATGAAAAAGAAAAATATCTTGACAACCAATAGAAAATTTTGATACAATAATAGACGGTACTTTTTACTTTTGGTCTCTCAAGAGTGTACAGGGACGTGCTGACAAATGTTGCAAAAGTACACACAGATGATAGCTGTCACCAAGTGTATCATCACCAAAAATAAAAAAACACAGGAGAATGTAGATGCCTACAATTAACCAATTGGTTCGCAAACCGCGTAAATCAAAAGTAGAAAAATCTAAATCACCAGCTTTGAACGTTGGTTACAACAGTCATAAAAAAGTTCAAACAAACGTTTCTTCACCACAAAAACGTGGTGTTGCAACTCGTGTTGGAACAATGACACCTAAAAAACCTAACTCAGCCCTTCGTAAATTCGCTCGTGTACGTTTGAGCAACCTTATCGAAGTTACTGCCTACATCCCAGGTATCGGACACAACTTGCAAGAGCACAGCGTGGTGCTTCTTCGCGGTGGACGTGTAAAAGACCTTCCAGGGGTACGTTACCATATCGTCCGTGGTGCACTTGATACTGCAGGTGTTAACGATCGTAAACAAGGCCGTTCTAAATACGGTACTAAACGTCCAAAAGCATAAGGAAAGGGGATAAAGAGAAATGAGTCGTAAAAATAGAGCTCCAAAACGTGACGTATTGCCAGATCCGCTTTACAATTCACAATTAGTTACTCGTCTTATCAACCGCGTTATGCTTGACGGTAAACGTGGTACAGCTGCTTCAATCGTTTACGGTGCTTTTGAGCAAATCAAAGAAGCTACTGGCAACGATGCACTTGAAGTATTTGAAACAGCTATGGAAAACATCATGCCTGTACTTGAAGTACGTGCACGTCGTGTTGGTGGTTCTAACTACCAAGTCCCAGTTGAAGTTCGTCCAGAACGTCGTACAACACTTGGACTTCGTTGGTTGGTAACAATCGCTCGTCTTCGTGGTGAACACACAATGCAAGACCGTCTTGCAAAAGAAATCTTGGATGCTGCTAACAACACTGGTGCAGCAGTTAAGAAACGTGAAGACACTCACCGTATGGCTGAAGCTAACCGTGCATTCGCACACTTCCGTTGGTAAAATCATGATGCTAGGAACGGTAAGGATGCAAGGTGAAAATAGGAAACTGACGCAGTATTCGACGAATACAAGGAAGTTTATCTTTTTCACACAGCATCCCGTTCCGGCTCAAATCGGCTAATTAACTTTAGCCCGAGTTCAATTCAATTTGTAAATCTACAAGTTGAAACCAACAATAGCATGAAAACATTGAGAACGGGTAGGTCCTGCCTATCCGTTTTTATTAAAATCATGTTATAATAGAATAGAAATCAAAAATAAATAGGAGAAACAAACCTCATGGCACGCGAATTTTCACTTGAAAAAACTCGTAATATCGGTATCATGGCTCACGTCGATGCTGGTAAAACAACAACTACTGAGCGTATTCTTTACTACACTGGTAAAATCCACAAAATCGGTGAAACTCACGAAGGTGCGTCACAAATGGACTGGATGGAGCAAGAGCAAGAGCGTGGTATCACTATCACATCTGCTGCGACAACAGCTCAATGGAACAACCACCGCGTAAACATCATCGACACACCAGGACACGTGGACTTCACAATCGAAGTACAACGTTCTCTTCGTGTATTGGATGGTGCGGTTACCGTTCTTGACTCACAATCAGGTGTTGAGCCTCAAACTGAAACAGTTTGGCGTCAAGCAACTGAGTATGGAGTTCCACGTATCGTATTTGCCAACAAAATGGACAAAATCGGTGCTGACTTCCTTTACTCTGTAAGCACACTTCACGATCGTCTTCAAGCAAATGCACACCCAATCCAATTGCCAATCGGTTCTGAAGATGACTTCCGTGGTATCATCGACTTGATCAAGATGAAAGCTGAAATCTATACTAACGACCTTGGTACAGATATCCTTGAAGAAGACATCCCAGCTGAATACCTTGACCAAGCTCAAGAATACCGTGAAAAATTGATCGAAGCAGTTGCTGAAACTGACGAAGAATTGATGATGAAATACCTCGAAGGTGAAGAAATCACTAACGAAGAATTGAAAGCTGGTATCCGTAAAGCAACTATCAACGTTGAATTCTTCCCAGTATTGTGTGGTTCTGCCTTCAAGAACAAAGGTGTTCAATTGATGCTTGATGCGGTTATTGACTACCTTCCAAGCCCACTTGACATCCCAGCGATCAAAGGTATCAACCCAGATACAGATGAAGAAGAAACTCGTCCAGCATCTGATGAAGAGCCATTTGCAGCTCTTGCCTTCAAGATCATGACAGACCCATTCGTAGGTCGTTTGACATTCTTCCGTGTATACTCAGGTGTTCTTCAATCAGGTTCATACGTATTGAACACTTCTAAAGGTAAACGTGAGCGTATCGGACGTATCCTTCAAATGCACGCTAACAGCCGTCAAGAAATCGACACTGTTTACTCAGGTGATATCGCTGCTGCCGTTGGTTTGAAAGATACTACAACTGGTGACTCATTGACAGATGAAAAAGCTAAAATCATCCTTGAGTCAATCAACGTTCCAGAACCAGTTATCCAATTGATGGTTGAACCAAAATCTAAAGCTGACCAAGACAAGATGGGTATTGCCCTTCAAAAATTGGCTGAAGAAGATCCAACATTCCGCGTTGAAACAAACGTTGAAACTGGTGAAACAGTTATCTCTGGTATGGGTGAGCTTCACCTTGACGTCCTTGTTGACCGTATGCGTCGTGAGTTCAAAGTTGAAGCGAACGTAGGTGCTCCTCAAGTATCTTACCGTGAAACATTCCGCGCTTCTACTCAAGCACGTGGATTCTTCAAACGTCAGTCTGGTGGTAAAGGTCAATTTGGTGATGTATGGATTGAATTTACTCCAAACGAAGAAGGTAAAGGATTCGAATTCGAAAACGCAATCGTCGGTGGTGTGGTTCCTCGCGAATTTATCCCAGCGGTTGAAAAAGGTTTGGTAGAATCTATGGCTAACGGTGTACTTGCAGGTTACCCAATGGTTGACGTTAAAGCTAAGCTTTACGATGGTTCATACCACGATGTCGACTCATCTGAAACTGCCTTCAAGATCGCGGCTTCACTTGCCCTTAAAGAAGCTGCTAAATCAGCACAACCAGCTATCCTTGAACCAATGATGCTTGTAACAATCACTGTTCCAGAAGAAAACCTTGGTGATGTTATGGGTCACGTAACTGCTCGTCGTGGACGTGTAGATGGTATGGAAGCACATGGTAACAGCCAAATCGTTCGTGCTTACGTTCCACTTGCTGAAATGTTCGGTTACGCAACAGTTCTTCGTTCTGCATCTCAAGGACGTGGTACATTCATGATGGTATTTGACCACTACGAAGATGTACCTAAGTCAGTACAAGAAGAAATCATTAAGAAAAACAAAGGTGAAGACTAATCAGTCCTCACTCTAGAAGGAAGTCACTTAGTGGCTTCCTTTTGTCTTTAGAAAACACCTCTAAGTATGGTAAAATAGTAGGAGAATAATGTGAGGAAAATGAATGTCAAATAGTTTTGAAATTTTGATGAATCAACTGGGGATGCCTGCTGAAATGAGACAGGCTCCTGCTTTAGCGCAGGCCGATATTGAGCGAGTTGTGGTTCATAAAATTAGTAAGGTATGGGAATTTCATTTCGTATTTTCTAATATTTTACCGATTGAAATCTTTTTAGAAATAAAGAAAGGTTTGAGCGAAGAATTTTCTAAGACAGGCAATAAAGCTATTTTCGAAATCAAGGCTCTGTCTCAAGAATTTTCAAATCAACTCTTGCAGTCCTACTATAGAGAGGCTTTTTCTGAAGGGCCATGTGCTAGCCAAGGTTTTAAATCTCTTTATCAGAATTTGCAAGTTCGTGCTGAGGGAAATCAACTCTTTATTGAGGGTTCTGAGGCGATTGATAAGGAACATTTTAAGAAGAATCATCTTCCTAATTTAGCCAAACAACTTGAAAAGTTTGGTTTTCCAACTTTTACTTGTCAAGTAGAGAAAAATGATGTGCTGACCCAAGAGCAGGAAGAGGCCTTTCATGCTGAAAATGAGCAGATTGTTCAAGCTGCCAATGAGGAAGCGCTCCGTGCTATAGAACAACTAGAACAGATGGCACCTCCTCCAGCAGAAGAGAAACCAGCCTTTGATTTTCAAGCCAAAAAAGCTGCAGCTAAACCCAAGCTAGATAAGGCAGAGATTACTCCTATGATCGAAGTGACGACGGAGGAAAATCGTCTAGTCTTCGAAGGGGTTGTTTTTGATGTGGAGCAAAAAGTGACCAGAACAGGGCGTGTTTTGATCAACTTTAAAATGACGGACTACACTTCAAGTTTTTCGATGCAAAAGTGGGTTAAGAACGAGGAAGAGGCTCAGAAGTTTGATCTAATTAAGAAAAATTCTTGGCTCCGAGTTCGTGGGAATGTGGAGATGAATAACTTCACACGCGATTTGACGATGAACGTGCAGGATGTGCAGGAAGTTGTTCACTATGAGCGGAAGGATTTAATGCCAGAAGGAGAACGGCGGGTTGAGTTTCATGCTCATACTAACATGTCGACCATGGATGCTCTCCCAGAGGTTGAAGAAATAGTTGCGACAGCTGCTAAGTGGGGACACAAGGCTGTTGCCATCACGGACCACGGGAATGTCCAGTCCTTCCCACATGGCTATAAGGCGGCTAAGAAAGCGGGAATCCAGCTGATCTATGGTATGGAAGCCAATATCGTGGAGGACCGTGTCCCTATCGTCTACAACGAAGTGGAGATGGACTTGTCGGAAGCGACCTACGTGGTCTTTGACGTGGAAACGACGGGGCTTTCAGCTATCTATAATGATTTGATTCAGGTTGCGGCCTCTAAGATGTACAAGGGGAATGTTATTGCTGAATTTGATGAATTTATCAATCCTGGACATCCCTTGTCAGCTTTTACTACTGAGTTGACTGGAATTACAGATGACCATGTCAAAAATGCCAAACCACTGGAACAAGTTTTGCAAGAATTCCAAGAATTCTGCAAGGATACGGTCTTAGTTGCCCACAATGCTACCTTTGACGTTGGATTTATGAATGCCAACTATGAGCGTCATGGTCTGCCAAAGATTAGTCAGCCAGTTATTGATACGCTGGAGTTTGCTAGAAATCTCTATCCTGAGTATAAACGTCATGGTTTGGGACCTTTGACCAAGCGTTTTGGTGTGGCCTTAGAACATCACCACATGGCCAACTACGATGCGGAAGCTACTGGTCGTCTGCTCTTCATCTTTATCAAAGAGGTGGCAGAAAAACATGGTGTAACCGACTTGGCTAGACTTAACATCGATTTGATTAGTCCAGATTCTTATAAAAAAGCTCGGATCAAGCATGCGACCATCTATGTCAAGAATCAGGTAGGTCTAAAAAATATCTTTAAGCTGGTTTCTTTATCCAATACCAAGTACTTTGAAGGGGTGCCACGGGTTCCGAGAACGGTTTTAGATGCCCATCGGGAAGGTTTGATTTTAGGCTCAGCTTGCTCTGAAGGCGAAGTTTTCGATGCAGTTGTTTCTCAAGGTGTGGATGCGGCGGTTGAGGTGGCCAAGTATTATGATTTTATCGAGGTCATGCCTCCAGCTATCTACGCGCCACTGATTGCCAAGGAGCAGGTTAAGGATATGGAAGAACTCCAGACCATTATCAAAAGTTTGATAGAGGTTGGAGAACGCCTTGGCAAGCCCGTTTTGGCTACCGGAAATGTTCACTATATCGAACCAGAAGAAGAGATTTACCGTGAAATTATCGTCCGTAGTTTGGGACAGGGGGCTATGATTAACCGAACTATCGGTCATGGAGAACATGCCCAACCAGCACCACTTCCAAAGGCTCATTTTCGAACGACTAATGAGATGTTGGATGAATTTGCCTTCTTGGGAGAGGAATTAGCTCGGAAGTTGGTTATTGAAAACACCAATGCCTTGGCAGAAATCTTTGAACCCGTTGAGGTTGTTAAGGGTGACTTGTATACGCCTTTCATTGACAAGGCTGAAGAAACGGTCGCTGAATTGACCTATAAGAAGGCCTTTGAGATTTATGGAAATCCACTGCCAGATATTGTCGATTTGCGGATTGAAAAAGAATTAACTTCTATTCTGGGGAATGGATTTGCCGTGATTTATCTGGCTTCCCAGATGCTGGTGCAACGTTCCAATGAACGGGGTTACTTGGTAGGTTCTCGAGGATCTGTCGGATCTAGTTTCGTTGCGACCATGATTGGGATTACAGAGGTCAATCCTCTCTCTCCTCACTATGTCTGTGGTCAGTGTCAGTACAGTGAGTTTATCACGGATGGTTCTTATGGTTCAGGTTTTGATATGCCCAATAAGGACTGTCCGAACTGTGGTCACAAACTCAGCAAAAATGGGCAGGATATTCCGTTTGAGACCTTCCTTGGTTTTGATGGAGATAAGGTTCCCGATATTGACTTGAACTTTTCGGGAGAGGATCAGCCTAGCGCCCACTTGGATGTGCGTGATATCTTTGGTGAGGAATATGCCTTCCGTGCAGGAACGGTTGGTACGGTGGCTGCCAAGACCGCTTATGGATTTGTCAAGGGCTATGAGCGAGATTATGGCAAGTTTTATCGTGATGCAGAGGTGGAACGTCTAGCCCAGGGAGCTGCTGGTGTCAAACGAACGACAGGACAACACCCAGGGGGAATCGTTGTTATTCCTAACTACATGGATGTCTACGACTTTACGCCTGTCCAGTATCCAGCGGATGATGTGACGGCTGAATGGCAGACCACTCACTTTAACTTCCATGATATCGACGAGAACGTCCTCAAACTCGATGTACTAGGACATGATGATCCGACCATGATTCGGAAACTGCAGGACTTGTCTGGGATTGACCCTAATGAAATTCCTATGGATGACGAAGGCGTAATGGCCCTCTTTTCTGGGACGGATGTGTTAGGGGTAACACCTGAGCAAATCGGAACGCCTACGGGCATGCTGGGGATTCCAGAGTTTGGAACCAACTTTGTACGTGGGATGGTCGATGAAACCCATCCGACGACTTTTGCGGAGTTGCTTCAGCTCTCAGGTCTATCCCACGGTACCGACGTTTGGCTGGGCAATGCACAAGATTTGATTAAACAAGGAATAGCGGACCTATCAACTGTTATCGGTTGTCGGGACGACATCATGGTTTACCTTATGCATGCGGGTCTGGAACCTAAGATGGCCTTTACCATCATGGAACGCGTACGTAAGGGCTTGTGGCTGAAGATTTCCGAAGAGGAAAGAAATGGCTATATCGAAGCTATGAAGGCTAATAAGGTGCCAGAGTGGTATATCGAGTCCTGTGGAAAAATTAAGTACATGTTCCCTAAAGCCCATGCGGCAGCCTACGTTATGATGGCCTTGCGTGTAGCCTACTTTAAGGTTCACCACCCTATTTATTACTACTGTGCTTACTTCTCAATCCGTGCTAAGGCATTTGATATCAAGACCATGGGGGCGGGCTTGGATGCTATCAAGCGCAGAATGGAAGAAATCTCTGAAAAACGGAAGAACAATGAGGCTTCTAATGTGGAGATTGATCTTTATACAACTCTTGAGATTGTCAATGAAATGTGGGAACGTGGTTTCAAGTTTGGAAAACTCGATCTCTACCGTAGTCAGGCGACAGAGTTCCTCATCGATGGGGATACCCTCATTCCGCCATTTGTAGCAATGGATGGTCTGGGAGAGAACGTTGCCAAGCAGTTGGTACGAGCGCGTGAAGAGGGAGAATTTCTTTCTAAAACAGAATTACGCAAGCGTGGCGGACTTTCCTCAACCTTGGTTGAAAAGATGGATGAAATGGGCATTCTCGGCAATATGCCAGAGGATAACCAGTTGAGTTTGTTTGATGAGTTGTTTTAAAAAATTGCTTATTTTGATCAAGTGGACAAAATATGTCCACTTGATTTGTTATAATTCTCTTAAAAATAATAGAAAAGAGAGTATAATATGGTGAATCAAGAAATTTTAAATTCTAATGTGTCAATTGAAGAGGAAATTTATAATTTTGAAAAAGGCTTGAAAGATGATGGGAATGATTGGACCGGATTCCCACAAATAGACTTAAAAGAAGATTCTCAATGTATTTACATTTGCGGTATTTCAGAGACTGATAGATGGCATTTGTTTTATTATACGTTAACTAAAATAAAACCTGTTACTCCAATAGCATCACTTGCATATTATCGAGTGAGAGATAATTTGATTTTTTCTAAACATAGTCAATGGATGAAACTGCAAATGGGGTATACAGAGTATGATTTGATTTTTCTGGATGGAGTTCAATTTTTGGGAGAGGCTGATCAAAGGGTACAGGAATACTGGATGCAGCGATTCAAAGAGAGTAAGAAAAGAAACAAACTCTTCATTGTATATTCAGACTGCTTACCCGAAGACTTAAAAAATATGGCTGAATCCGTAGTTGAGTTCTTCGAATCTGGCATAGTGGTACAGTTGAAATCACCTAAGGGCTAGTTTATTTTGCTTTAATCGTTTTGAATATAAAGTGCAAAGTTAGAGGTTAAAATGATGAACAATACAGGATTAGATAACAAATATCAATTAAAAAATTTTCTAGAAAAAGATGGTAATGATTTAGCAAAGAAAGGGGCCGTAGCTGTAGTAGAAAACTTAGGGTTACAATATAATCCCCTTTATATTTATGGGGAATCGGGTTCAGGTAAAACACATCTCCTTCAAGCTATTGGGAATAAGGTGCTTGAGAACAATCCAGAAAAACGAGTAAAATACATTTCTGCCGAAAACTTATTGGAAAATGAGCTAGAAATACAAAAAGTTAGAAGTGAGGAGTTTGATCTCCTAATTGTAGATGATATTCAGGTATTGGGAGAAAAAGATGATATGATTCAAGAAAAATTTTTTAATCTATTTAATTCTCAACATATTAAGAATAAGCAAATTGTTTTATCTGGTGATTCTGAACCAGATCAGTTGAAAAATGTTCAATCTCGTTTAATTGTGCGTTTTAAGTGGGGGATGACAGCGTGTTTAACATCGCTTGAAAAATAATAAGAAGGACTGAAAATGAATGATCAAGAGAGACTGCTAACGATTTTTTTACGTTTACAGTTTGGGACTCCGTTAGGAAAAAAGCAACTGGCTCAGGAATTTGAGGTTAGTGAAAAGACGATACAGAGAGATTTTTCGCTACTCCGTGATATTTTATCTAGTCACACCAGTTATAGTGGAGATTTACTTTATAACCGTAAAACGAATAAGTATTGTTTAGCAAGTAAGTCAGTTTTTAATAAAAAGGATATTCTCGTTATTTCAAAGATTTTATTGGAAAATCGAGCACTGAATAGACCAGAAATTGCTAGCTTACTACATAATTTACTGGTCTTAGTTCCCCGTGATGATCGGAAAGAAATCGAGCAGATTATTGGAAGTGAAAAGCTGAACTATGCTCCCTTAACGGATCAACAAAATAGAATAGAGAAAATTTGGAATTTATCAGAAGCTATTTTGTATGAACAGGTTCTAGACATTATCTATCAAAAACCTTATTCTGAGTCTTCTAAGAGGCAGACTGTTTTGCCAGTCTCTCTTTATTATGATAGTCATTATTTCTATCTAGTTGTCTACCAGTTGAAACATGCTACTTATATTACTTTAAGAGTAGACCGTATCCAGTCATGGTCTCTTAGTGATATAGAGAAACCCTCTATTTCTTATCGAGATAAATTTAGAGATGGTGACATTCGTAACGAGAGAGTAGATGCTTTTATCGGGAAGAAAATCAGTATTGAAATCGAGTATTTGTACGATCCGACGATTGTGACGGATCAATTTCCAAATGCAAAAATAGTTGGGAAAAATGGCTACTGGACTCATTTTAAGTTTGAGAGTCAGCACACACCGGGGCTTAAACGCTGGTTGCTGGGGCAAGGGGAAGCAGTTACTGTTTTGTCTCCTCGGATTTTAGTAGAGGATATGAAGCAAACAGTTAAAGAAATGATAGATAAATATAGATGAGGATAAAATGACTATTCAATTTACTTCTAAAAAGGTTGGAGAACTATTGAAAGAAGAGAATTTGCGGATTCCTTCTTATCAAAGACCATATAAATGGAACAGAAAACATATCCGTAATCTTTTTTATGATTTACGAGATGCTATGGGAAAAAAGGAATATCAGATTGGTTCCGTTATCTTGCATGAAATCTTGCATGAAAAGGAAAAATACTTAGATATTGTCGATGGACAGCAACGGCTAATTTCTATTTCCTTGTTTCTTCATTTATTAGATGATTTAGAGAATTATAAGGGTGCTAATCAACTGCTGAGTGCTGAATTTGGAGAGCTATCTTGCTATCATGCGAGTGAAAATTATAACGAGTGGGAAAATTTGACTCAATTGGTCGGCGAAAATCAGGCAAAAGATATTTGCAACTTTTTATTGGAAAATTGTTCTGTCTCCGTGATTACTATGCCACAGGAACGATTATCAGAGGCCTTTCAGTTATTTGATTCTCAGAATAATCGTGGAAAATCTTTAGAACCTCATGATTTGCTCAAAGCATATCATCTTCGCAAGGAAGATTCAGAAGATGAAAAGATTGTTGAAAAGTGGGAGCAATTTGTAGAAGATAAAGATTTAAGTCTCAAAGAGTTGTTTGATAAACATCTTTTTCGTATGAGACGTTGGTCTCGAGGAGAGACAGGATTAACAAACAAGCGTTATGGATCTTATCTCCGTTTTACAGAGGATTTTATTGACGATTTTAAAGGCGTTGATTTGAATCAGAACTTTCCATATCTAGAATTGTATCGTCATATTGAAAATCTCCCCATGTCCATTACTATGCCAATCATTGATGGAAGTAAATTTTTTGAGTATATTGAATCGGTCCATGAAACTATTAGAGTTCATAAAAAATTTTTAAATGAACAGTTAGGACTCTCTGATGAGTCAGAGGGAGAAAAAAATCTAGCTTACCCAGAAGGTATGTTGAACATTTACAATAGCTCAAAGGGGCGCTACCTCAAGTGTCACAATATATTCCTAAATATTTGCTCGCTTTTCGCAGATAGATTTGGAAAAGAGGAGCTATCAAAGGAGATAGTAGAGACCTTGTTTATTTGGTCTTATTACCCTCGGGTTAAGTCTAAAGCCATATATGATGCAACGGTAGGGAAATACGCTGCTGGTGGAAGGTTTAGACAAAAAGAGGTTCAAAAACTATTTCAACTTTTAGCTCATGCTGTCACTCCGAATGATTTCATGATCAAGATAGATAGAGAGCTATTTGAAAATTATACTGTGGACAAGATTATAGAAGAGGAAAAAGGTAAATGGTAGAAACACATATAAGCTTATCAGTGAATCGTTTGTTAAATGAAGATACCTATGCTATTCCTCTTTATCAGAGAAATTTTGCATGGACTTATGATGAAATTGAGCAGTTATTGAATGACGTAGCAGATGCTTTTCAAGAAAATAGAGACAATTACTATAATAGAGACAATTACTACTATATTGGAACATTAGTCGTTAATAAAGAGAATGACATTTTCAAAATCATAGATGGGCAACAACGAACAACAGCCCTTAATTTGATTGCCTTAGCTTTGAAGCATGAGTTTGGTTTTGATAGATTGAAAGCTGTCAATCTTACCTTCCCAGCTAGGAAGAAATCAAATAAGAATATTAAAGATCTATTTGCCAAGCAAGAAATTTCAGAGGACGATGAGAATGAGCTGACTAGAGGTTACGGATATGCTAAAGATGCATTGAAAAAAGTGCTAGAGGAGCGCCGTCTTGATCCTCAGTCTTTTGTTGATTATCTTTTTGAGAATGTCATCATTTTTCGGAGTATACTTTCTGAAGATTTAGATTTGAATCTTTATTTCGAACGTTTCAACTCTCGAGGAGAACAACTAGAGGCTCATGAGATTCTTAAAGCACAAATGATGTCTAAATTTGGTGAAGATCAAGAAATGGCGCAAAAATTTGCAAGAATTTGGGATGCCTGTGCAGAATTTGATAAGCCGGTAGCAAGTCAGTTTAAGATGCGGCGGAAGAGAGCAGATGACTTTCAAGAACGTGAACGTATTTTTGGATGGCATTTTACAAATTATTCATTTCATAATATTTATAATGATATTGATTTTCATCAAAATGAAAGAAGAAAGTTATCAGATATATTAGGAAAAAAGATAAATGAAAAAAATATAGAAGTAGAAAAAGATTTTGGCGATTATACTACAATCATTGATTTTCCAACATTCTTACTCCATGTATTGGCAATTGCGGAAGGTAAGAAAACTGATGAGATTCAACTAGATGATAAGAAACTCTTAGCACTATTTGATATAAAAAATAAAGATAAAACTTGGGTTATTGAATTTAGTGAATTTCTTCTTAGAATAAAACATATTTTCGATAATTACATCGTTAGAAACTCGAATACGGATTCTTCAAGTAGAAATAAGGATGAATGGTTTTTACAGAAGGGGACTTGTTATGAATATCAACCAAATGGAAAATCTAAAGAGCATTACATAGTTGAAGAACGTTTTACTAATAATACGTTTTCGGATTCGGAAATTAACCAAAACATCATTCTTCTCCAATCCATGTTTGCTGTGACCTTTACTGCCAATCGAGATAGTCGTTGGTTATATGAAATCTTACAATTCCTATTTAACCATATTGAAGAGTTAAATCAAACAGAATTTGCCAGTCTCTTTAAGGATTTTCTTGAAAAAATGGCAGTGAGATATGCTGAGGAAAGATTGTTTACCGAAGATAAAAGTATCAAAAAATATGGGGCAATTCCTGTTTACGCTTTTAACTTTGTAGATTATGTTTTATGGAAAAATCGTGCCGAATTAGAGAAAGAGTACAAGGATATTAATTTTGATCATTTCAAATTTGCATATCGTCGCTCCATAGAGCATTGGTATCCTCAGAATCCAAATGGACATGATGGAGAGAGTCAATTATCTTCTGAGTTTTTACATTCCTTTGGTAATCTTTGTATCATTACTGATCGTCAGAACTCCAGGTTTGGCAATTCCTATCCAGAGGCTAAATTAGAACAATGGGAAAGAGAAGGGATATTCCATCGTCAGAGTTTAAAATTACAGATGATGGCAAAGATAACTTCTAAAAATAATAGGTGGGATATTGGTGAGATTCAATCTATGGAAAAAGAAGTGGGAAGGTATGTACAAAATTTTTGTAATAGCTAATTAAAACAAGCTTCAGTAAGCTTGTTTTTTAAAATACCAATATATGTGATATACTAGTAAGGGAGGATATTTCATGAAACTAAGAATTTTTGCGGAAGATAAGCCGGCTGAGAAGGTATTTGAATATCAATTAGAACTTGCTGATCAGACAATTCTTCTATCAACAGCACTCTTGTCAGGTGCTATTGCTTTAGCAGGATTATTCTCTGCTTTGAAAGAAAAATAAAAATAGAAAAGAGAAAACAACATGGTTTTACCAAATTTTAAAGAAAATCTAGAAAAATATGCAAAATTATTGGTTGCGAACGGTATCAACGTGCAACCTGGTCACACTTTGGCTCTCTCTATCGATGTGGAGCAACGTGAGTTGGCTCACTTAATCGTCAAAGAAGCTTATGCTTTGGGTGCACATGAGGTGATCGTTCAGTGGACAGATGATGTGATTAACCGTGAGAAATTCCTCCATGCGCCGATGGAGCGTCTGGACAATGTGCCAGAATACAAGGTTGCTGAGATGAACTATCTTTTGGAGAACAAGGCTAGCCGTCTTGGGGTTCGTTCATCTGATCCAGGTGCCTTGAACGGAGTGAACGCTGACAAGCTTTCAGCTTCTGCTAAAGCTATGGGACTTGCCATGAAGCCAATGCGAATCGCAACTCAATCCAACAAGGTTAGTTGGACTGTAGCAGCCGCTGCTGGACTTGAGTGGGCTAAGAAAGTCTTTCCAAATGCTGCGAGCGATGAAGAAGCAGTCGATCTCCTTTGGGACCAAATTTTCAAAACTTGCCGTGTCTATGAAGAAGATCCTGTTAAGGCTTGGGAAGAGCATGCAGCTATCCTCAAGAGCAAGGCAGATATGCTTAATAAAGAGCAATTTTCAGCCCTTCATTACACAGCACCAGGGACAGATTTGACACTTGGTTTGCCGAAGAACCACGTTTGGGAATCAGCTGGTGCTATCAATGCACAGGGCGAAGGATTCTTGCCAAATATGCCGACAGAGGAAGTCTTTACAGCACCTGACTTCCGTCGCGCAGATGGTTATGTCACTTCTACAAAACCGCTTAGCTATAATGGAAATATCATCGAAGGAATTAAAGTAACCTTCAAGGATGGACAAATTGTGGATATTGCTGCAGAAAAAGGCGATCAAGTCATGAAAGACCTTGTCTTTGAAAATGCGGGTGCGCGTGCCTTGGGTGAATGTGCCTTGGTACCAGATCCAAGTCCAATTTCTCAGTCAGGCATTACCTTCTTCAACACCCTTTTTGATGAGAATGCTTCAAACCACTTGGCTATCGGTGCAGCCTATGCGACTAGCGTCGTTGGTGGAGCAGAGATGAGCGAAGAAGAGCTTGAAGCTGCAGGGCTTAACCGTTCAGATGTTCATGTGGACTTTATGATTGGGTCTAGTCAAATGGATATCGATGGTATCCGTGAGGATGGGACACGTGTACCACTCTTCCGTAACGGAGATTGGGCAAATTAAGGAGATAATATGTTAGGAAGTATGTTCGTTGGTCTCCTAGTGGGATTTTTAGCAGGTACTCTAACCAATCGTGGAGAGCGCATGGGATGTTTTGGGAAAATGTTTCTAGGCTGGATTGGTGCCTTTATAGGGCACTTGCTTTTTGGGACTTGGGGACCGATAATAGCAGGAACTGCCATTATTCCGGCAGTACTAGGTTCCATGATTGTTTTAGCTATTTTTTGGAGACGAGGAAGTTAATTTCCTAAATCGGAAATGAAAAGGAGGTTGGTCATTGTACCAGCCTCCTTTTGAGTGTGATATAATAGTTCTATGAGATTAGATAAATTTTTAGTTGCCTGCGCTGTGGGGAGTCGGACTGAGGTCAAAAACATGCTCAAGGCTGGGCGCGTGACTGTAAATGGTAAAAAAGAAAAATCAGCTAAATTGCAGATTGATGAAAAAATAGATGAGATTCGCTTTGATGGGCAAGTGTTGGAGTATGAAGAGTTTGTCTACTACATGATGAATAAGCCCCAAGGAGTTATTTCAGCGACTGAGGATCCCAAGCACAGAACCGTTCTGGACTTGCTGGATGATATTGCTCGGAGCAAGGAAGTTTTCCCAGTAGGACGCTTGGATATCGATACGCATGGTCTCCTACTCTTGACAAATGATGGCCAGCTGGCCCATGCTCTTCTTTCACCTAAGCGTCATGTGGATAAGACCTATCTGGCACAGGTTAAGGGAATTATGACCCAAGAAGACGTAGAGACATTTGCCAAGGGAATTCCTCTTAAAGACTTTACTTGTCAGCCTGCTAAACTGGAGCTTGTGTCCATAGAGACAGAAAAGAATCAAAGTCAAATCCGTGTGACCATTGCAGAAGGGAAGTTTCATCAGGTTAAGCGTATGGTGGGCTACTGTGGCAAGGAAGTAGTAGACTTGCAACGTTTGACTATGGGAACGCTAGTATTGGATGAGAACTTAGAACGAGGGGAATGGCGTCGCTTGACCAAGGAAGAGTTAGAAGCTCTCCTTGCGAATATTGCTTAATTTGATTTATATTCGAAAAGGTGAGGAAGAATATCCTTGCCTTTTATGTTTTTCAGTTGCTTCCTTTGTGAAAAGAGTTATAATAGACTGTAGAATAAAAGGAGGAATCTATGAACGCGATTCAAGAATCATTTACTGATAAATTATTTGCCAACTATGAAGCAAATGTCAAATACCAAGCGATTGAAAATGCTGCTAGCCATAATGGAATTTTTGCAGCTCTAGAACGTCGTCAAAGCCATGTAGACAACACACCTGTTTTCTCATTGGATTTAACCAAGGACAAGGTAACAAACCAGAAAGCGTCTGGTCGTTGCTGGATGTTTGCAGCTCTTAACACCTTCCGCCATAAGCTTATCTCTCAATACAAACTGGAGAATTTTGAGTTGTCACAGGCTCATACTTTCTTC
Organism: Streptococcus sp. CL6.22; assembly: GCF_049738055.1. Classification (GTDB taxonomy): domain Bacteria; phylum Bacillota; class Bacilli; order Lactobacillales; family Streptococcaceae; genus Streptococcus; species Streptococcus mitis_DJ. The sequence goes on from NZ_JBKOTV010000013.1 coordinate 20,551, forward strand.
TGGGATAAGTATGAGAAATCAAACTGGTTCTTGGAGCAAGTCATTGCGACTGCAGACCAAGAATTGACGAGCCGTAAGGTTAAATTCCTACTTCAAACACCACAACAAGACGGTGGTCAGTGGGATATGGTCGTTTCTCTCTTTGAGAAATACGGTGTCGTGCCTAAGTCAGTTTACCCTGAGTCTGTTTCATCTAGTAGCAGTCGTGAGCTAAATGCAGTCCTTAACAAATTGCTTCGCCAAGATGCTCAAATCTTGCGTGACTTGCTCGCTTCTGGCGCAGACCACGCGACTGTTCAAGATAAGAAAGAAGACCTCTTGCAAGAAATCTTTAATTTCCTTGCTATGTCCCTAGGCCTTCCACCACGTAAATTTGACTTTGCTTATCGCGATAAGGATAACAACTACCAAAGCGAAAAGGGCATCACACCACAAGAGTTTTACAAGAAATATGTTAATCTCCCTCTAGAAGACTATGTTTCTGTTATCAACGCCCCAACTGCTGACAAACCTTATGGCCAATCTTACACAGTTGAGATGTTAGGAAATGTCGTTGGTAGCCGTGCGGTTCGTTACATCAACGTTCCAATGGAGCGCTTGAAAGAGTTGGCGATTGCTCAAATGCAAGCAGGTGAGACTGTTTGGTTTGGTTCTGATGTCGGCCAGCTCAGCAACCGCAAAGCTGGAATCCTTGCGACAGATGTTTATGACTTTGAATCAAGCATGGACATTAAACTCACTCAAGACAAGGCTGGACGTTTGGACTACAGCGAAAGCTTGATGACCCACGCTATGGTCTTAACAGGTGTGGACTTGGATGAAAATGGGAAGTCAACCAAGTGGAAGGTTGAAAACTCATGGGGAGACAAGGTCGGTACAGATGGTTACTTTGTTGCCTCAGACGCTTGGATGGACGAATACACATATCAAATCGTTGTTCGTAAGGAATTGCTGACAGCAGAAGAACAAGCTGCTTATGAAGCAGAACCAATCGTACTTGCACCATGGGATCCAATGGGAGCCTTGGCAGAATAAAAGCATAGAAAAAAGGAATCAGATTTTAGAACCTGGTTCCTTTTAAGTTGTTTGATTACATGATGTGAAGAACATGTGCCACAATACCCACTGCGAAGAGTGCAAGGATAATAGTGATTGGAGATACTTTTTTCTTAAGCAAGTACATGCAAAGGAAAGTAAGGAGTAGTCCTGATAGTCCAGGAATCAACATATCCAAGTTTTGTTGGAAAGTAGTAACTTTTTCAGGTGTTTGAGACAATCCTTGTCCTACTTGTGCGAATGCTTCTTGGATACCTTTAGATCCTTCTGGCAATTTATCCCAATGGATATAAGCTTTTTCATCTAGTTGAACTTTGGCAACATCGAAAGCAAATTTAATATTTACCCAACGTTGAACAAGGACAGCAAGAATGAACATACCAAGGATAGAAGCTCCTTTAGTGATGTCTTGAAGGATACCGCCAGACATATCTTTAGTGATTTCTGATCCAGCCTTGTATCCAATCTCTTGTGTATACCACAAGAATGACATACGAATCAAGTTCCAAAGAACGAAGAAGAGGATTGGACCTAAGATATTACCAGTAAGGGCAAGTGAAGCACCGAGTGATCCAAGGATTGGGCGTACTGTAAACCAGAATACTGGGTCACCGATACCAGCAAGAGGTCCCATCATACCGATTTTAACCCCTTGGATAGCAGCGTCATCAATTTCAACACCGTTAGCACGTTCTTCTTCAAGTGCAAGAGTAACCCCCATGATTGGAGCGGCTACGTATGGGTGAGTGTTGAAGAACTCAAGATGGCGCTCAAGAGCAGCGACTTGATCTTCTTTTTTAGTGTAGAGTTTTTTAAGAGCTGGAATTAATGAGTAAGCCCAACCCAAGTTTTGCATACGTTCATAGTTCCAAGAACCTTGTAAGAAAGTTGAACGCCACCAAACTTTTTTACGATCTGATTTAGTTAATTGAAGTTTTTCAGTCATGATGTTTTCAGTCCTTTCTTATCTTAGTAGTCTTCTAGGATATCGCCGATTGGGTCGTTGGAAGTTGCGGCTCCTCCGCCACCATTTCCACCAGTTTTAGAAAGGTGAAGGTAGATAAGAGCGATAGCAACACCGATAGCACCAAATCCGATTAGAGTAATATCTGACACGGCAGCAAGCACGAAACCGATAGCGAAGAATGGCCATACTTCACGAGTTGCCATCATGTTGATAACCATAGCGTAACCAACGGCAACGACCATACCACCACCGATAGCCATACCATCTTTGAGCCAATCAGGCATAGCATTTAGAATGCTTTGTACTGTTTCAGTTGGTACCATTAGAAGGAGTGCTGCAGGGACTGCAATACGAAGACCTTGAAGAAGAAGTGCGACAAAGTGAGCACGTTCAACTGCTTTGAAGTCACCTTTTTTAGCAGAAGCATCAGCAGTGTGAACCAATCCGACAGAGAGTGTACGGACAATCATAGTCAAGAATAGACCAGCAACTGCAAGAGGGATAGCAACCGCTTGGGCAACACCGATACCTGTCTTAGTAAAGTCGCCACCAAGAACCATGATAATGGCAGCAGCAACAGAAGCAAGAGCAGCGTCAGGAGCTACGGCAGCTCCGATGTTAGCCCAACCAAGGGCGATCATTTGAAGAGAACCACCAAGGATAATCCCTGCTTCAAGGTTACCAGTAACAAGACCGATAAGGGTACAAGCTACGATTGGTTGATGGAATTGGAACTGGTCGAGGATACCTTCAAGACCTGCTAGGAAGGCTACAACGACTACTAAAACCATAGAAATAATAGACATCTTTAAAATCCTTTCATAAAATCGATTATTGCACGTTCGCTTTGTTGATCAAGTCAAACAAATCTTTTTTCGTGTCGTTTGGTACTTTACGTACATCAAATTCAACACCAAGGTCACGCATTTTTTCAAATGTAGCAACGTCTTCTTTATCCATAGACAAAACGTTGTTAACCATTGTTTTACCAGTTGAGTGAGCCATTGATCCAACATTAAGAGTTTTGATTGGCACGCCACCTTCGATAGCACGAAGGGCATCTTGAGGTGTTTCAAACAAGATAAGGGCATGTGTTCCTCCGAAGCGAGGATCTTTTGCAACGTCGATTAGTTTTTGGATAGGAACAACATTTGCTTTCACTTTACCTGGAGCTGCTTGTTTAATCAATTCTTTACGTAATTCGTCTTTAGCTACGTTATCTGAAGCAACGATGATACGATCTGCTTTTGAATCTGGAGTCCAAGCAGTTGCAACCTGACCGTGAAGTAGACGAGTGTCTAGACGGGCAAGGTTGATTTTGAGTTTACCGTCTCCGATGACAGTTCCTTCTGGAATAGCAGCTTGGGCAACTGGAGCAGCTGCAGCGCTTGCTACTTCCTCAACTGGGTTTAGCTCTTCTGGAAGAGCTTTGATGCCATCTTTGGCTTCTTTAATGATATTAGCAGCGACTTTTTCTACACCTGCAGCAGCGTCCATGAGGCGCTCTGTGTAGGCTTGAATTAACATCGGTAAGTTAAGTCCTGTGATGATGGCAAACTTACGCTCAGGATTTTCTCCCATCACGCGGCTAGCTTGGTTAAATGGAGATCCACTCCAAAGGTCAGCCAAAACTAGAACCTCATCTTCTGCGTCAAATGCAGCAACAGCGTTATTAAACTTAGCGTATAGATCATCAGGACCTTCATTTGGCATAAAGGTTACAACTTGAACCTTTTCTTGTTCACCAAAGATCATAGATCCTGACTGATGAATACCCGCAGCAAATTCGCCGTGGCTCGCAATAATGATTCCGATACTCATTATTGTCATTCCTCCTTTTTTGTTTTAGTTTTCGTTTAAGAAAACTTTAAGACTTTTTAAGTATAAACCGTTTTCATCTAAAAATCAACTATTTATCATAAAATAATTAAAAAGATTACATCTGAAAATATTGATATATTGAGTTTTAGAGAAGTTTTTTTGAATCCTTATTTAAAAATTTAATATAAAAAAGTTGGAAGCGCATTCCAACTTTTAAAATAGGTTTCTAATAGATTAGTGGGTGAAGTCGAGTACCATACGTCCTTGGATTTGACCTTTTTCCATTTCGTCGAAAATGGCTACGGCATCTTCTATTGGACGTTTTTGAACAACTGGAACTACCAAACCTTCTGCACCGAATTGGAAGGCTTCTTCCAAGTCTTTACGAGTTCCAACGAGAGAACCGATGACTTGGATTCCATCTAGAACGGTTTTTACGATACTGAGTTCCATCATTTCAGAAGGAAGGCCGACAGCGACAACGCGACCACCAGCACGAACTGAGTCAACAGCCTGGTTGAAGGCAACTTTAGACACAGCAGTTACGACAGCTGAATGAGCTCCGCCATCAGTTTTTTCCTTGATGAGTCCAGGTACATCTTCAACTTCGAGGCCGTTAATAACAATGTCAGCTCCTACTTCTTTTGCAAGGGCAAGTTTGTCGTTATTGATATCAACTGCGATGACATGAGCATTGAATACTTTTTTAGCATATTGAACAGCTAGGTTACCAAGACCACCAGCGCCGTAAAGAACAACCCATTGACCTGGTTCAACTTTGGCCTCTTTAATAGCTTTATAGGTTGTTACACCAGCACATGTGATAGAAGAGGCTTGGGCTGGATCAAGTCCGTCAGGAACTTTAACAGCATAGTCTGCAGTTACGATACATTGTTCAGCCATACCACCATCTACTGAGTAGCCGGCATTTTTCACTGTACGGCAAAGGGTTTCGCGACCAGTTGTACAGTATTCGCAAGTGCCACATCCTTCAAAGAACCAAGCAACGCTGACGCGGTCGCCGACTTTAAGGCTTTTAACATCTGGGGCAATTTCTTTAACGATACCAACACCTTCGTGTCCTAGGACGCGGCCTGGTACTTGACCAAAGTCACCATGGGCAACGTGGAGGTCAGTGTGGCAAACACCACAATATTCAATTTCTACAAGTGCTTCCCCAGTTTCAAGTGGACGGAGTACTTTTTCTTCAATAGCAACACCAGTGCTTTCTGGATTTACAACAACAGCTTTCATAGCTATCCTCCTTGATATTAACGGAGAGCAGGAGAAACAGGACTGGATTGATTTTGTATCAACAGAGTCGAGTATGACGAGCTCTCTTGTATTTATATGTGAATTATATCACAAAAGAAAGCCTTTTCCAAGGTTTTGGAGGCAAAAAGTAGAACAATCGATTAACTGGTTGATGAGACTGTGAAAAGAGCACAAAGACCAGCTTGCAAGCTGGTCATACTCTTCGAAAATCTCTTCAAACCACGTCAGCTTCGCCTTGCCGTACTCAAGTACTGCCTACGGCTAGCTTCCTAGTTTGCTCTTTGATTTTCATTGAGTATCAGTATAGGTTATAAGAATAAGTCCTGTAGGGTTTTGGCAACCCCATCTTGGTCATTGGTTAGGGGGAGTTGCTCATCTGCATAAGGGAGCAATTCTGGATTGGCATTTTTCATTGCATAGCCTTTTCCAGCAAAAGATAGCATTTCGGTATCGTTGTGTTCATCTCCAAAGGCAATCAAATCTTTTTTGTCACGATTCATTACCTTGAGCAAGTAGTCTAAGGCGAAGGCCTTAGTGACACCTTTGGGGGTACATTCAAGGATATTGAGCGGACCACCCCAAGTATTAATAGAAAGTTGATGCTGGTAGAAGGCATTCATTTCTTTTGCCAAGGCATACTTGTTAATGGCTCTGGTCTGTAACAGGATACAGTTAGGATCCTTGGTCACCAATTCAGGCTGAAATTGATCTTCAGGATGGAAAGCTTCTACACCAAATAGTTTGGGATTGGCAATTTCTTCATTAGGATTTGTAATGTAGAATTTTTTACGATATTCTCCAGCGATAAAATCGGCTTGAATGTCCTCTGAACGTTGAACCATGTCTAAAAGATATTTTTTGTCTACCGTCAAACACTTTTCAAAATCCCAAACTTGGTCTGGTAAATGAGTAAGGGAGCCGTTGAAATTAATCATAGGAGTGTTTAAGCCTAGTTCACGGTAAAAATCTTTTGACATACGGTAAGGGCGACCTGTCGTAATAATAACCTGATGGCCTTTTTCAGTAACTTTTTTAATAGTTTCTTTGGTAAAGTCAGAAATCTGACTGTCCGAGTTGAGAAGGGTTCCATCCAGGTCAACTGCAATAATTTTTTTCGTCATAGGGACCTTTCTAGTGTCTTTTCAGATAAGATGTCTACTATTATAACAGAAAGCAGGCAGAAAAGCAGATTCCAAACAAAAAATGAAATTTCATCAAATTCTTAAATAAATCAAACAAAGATATTGAAAAAGTGAATGATAAATGATATAATTCTATTATTGTTCGTAAAAATTAAAAGGAGATTGATAATGGACAAATTATTTAAACTAAAAGAGAACGGTACGGACGTTCGTACAGAGGTTCTCGCTGGTTTAACAACTTTCTTTGCAATGAGTTATATTCTCTTTGTAAACCCACAAATTCTTTCGCAAACAGGAATGCCTGCTCAAGGTGTCTTCCTAGCGACGATCATTGGTGCAGTAGCGGGTACCTTGATGATGGCCTTCTATGCTAACTTACCTTATGCTCAAGCGCCAGGTATGGGTCTTAACGCCTTCTTTACATTTACAGTCGTATTTGGACTCGGTTATTCTTGGCAAGAAGCCCTAGCTATGGTCTTCATCTGTGGGATTATCTCATTGATTATTACCTTGACAAATGTTCGTAAAATGATCATTGAATCGATTCCAAATGCTCTTCGCTCAGCTATTTCAGCTGGTATCGGTGTCTTCCTTGCCTATGTAGGGATTAAGAATGCTGGACTTTTGAAATTTACGATTGATCCAGGCAACTATATTGTTGTAGGAGAAGGGGCTGACAAAGCTCAAGCAACGATTGTAGCAAACTCTTCAGCAGTTCCAGGCTTGGTCAGCTTTAATAATCCAGCTGTTTTGGTGGCTCTTGCAGGACTTGCCATTACTATCTTCTTTGTTATCAAAGGGATTAAAGGGGGAATTATCCTCTCTATCTTGACAACAACTGTTCTTGCTATCGCAGTTGGTTTGGTAGATTTGTCTAGTATCGATTTTGCTAATAACCATGTTGGTGCAGCTTTTGAAGACTTGAAGACAGTCTTTGGTGCAGCTCTTGGTTCAGAAGGTTTGGGAGCTTTGATTTCAGATACAGCTCGCTTGCCTGAAACTCTGATGGCTATTCTTGCCTTCTCATTGACAGATATTTTTGACACGATTGGTACCTTGATCGGTACAGGTGAAAAAGTTGGTATCGTAGCGACAAATGGTGAAAATCACCAATCAGCTAAGTTGGATAAGGCTCTTTACTCTGACTTGATTGGTACTTCAATTGGTGCCATCGCTGGTACTTCGAACGTAACGACTTATGTTGAGTCTGCTGCTGGTATCGGTGCAGGTGGACGTACTGGTTTGACAGCCTTGGTCGTGGCAATCTGTTTTGCTATCTCAAGCTTCTTTAGCCCACTTCTAGCGATTGTACCAACAGCCGCTACAGCTCCAATCTTGATTATCGTTGGGATTATGATGTTGGCTAGTTTGAAAAATATCCATTGGGATGATATGGCTGAAGCGGTTCCTGCCTTCTTCACATCTATCTTTATGGGATTCAGCTACTCTATCACTCAAGGGATTGCAGTTGGTTTCTTGACTTACACTTTGACTAAGCTTGTCAAAGGTCAAGCTAAAGATGTTCATGTCATGATTTGGATTTTGGATGCCTTATTTATCCTTAACTACATTAGCATGGCCTTATAATAGGATGACCCAGGGGGATTTTTCCCCTTTTTTAATACAAAGGAGATAGGTGATGAAAGAGAAAAATATGTGGAAAGAATTATTGAATCGTGCAGGTTGGTTGTTAATCTTTTTGCTGGCGACAATTTTATATCAGATTCCTATAGGGGTTACTGCTATTTTAACTTTAAATGCAGTACCACTGTTGCAGTCAGGACTGATAGTTGCTGGTATTTCGATTGTAGTTCTGGCACTATTTATTATTGGAGCTCGTAAAACGCAGTTAGCAAGTTTTAATTTTTCTTTTTTTAGAGCTAAGGATTTGGCACGTTTGGGATTAAGTTATTTAGTCATTATCTGTTCAAATATACTTGGTTCCATTTTATTGCAACTATCAAATGAGACGACAACAGGGAATCAGTCTCAGATTAACGATATGGTTCAGAATAGTTCTCTGATTTCCAGTTTCTTCTTGTTGGCCTTGCTTGCTCCAATTTGTGAGGAAATCTTGTGCCGTGGGATTGTTCCTAAAAAGATTTTCCGAGGCAAGGAGAATTTGGGATTTGTAGTCGGTACGATTGTGTTTGCTTTATTGCATCAACCAAGTAATTTACCTTCTTTATTGATTTATGGAGGTATGTCGATCGTTCTATCTTGGACGGCTTACAAGACCCAACGTTTGGAAATGTCTATCTTACTTCACATGATTGTGAATGGGGTTGCTTTCTGTTTGTTGGCTCTCGTGGTGATTTTGAGTCGGACATTAGGGATCTCTGTTTAAGATTTTTGACAATTGCTTACTTGTTTCTACTGGGAAAAAGATGAATGCAATCGTGTCCATCTTTTTCTTTTTATGGTAAAATAGAGAAATAATATGGTGAAAAGCCTTGAGGGAGTGACCGATATGTCAAGTAAAGCCAATCATGCAAAGACAGCTATTTGCGGAATTATCAATGTAACCCCAGACTCCTTTTCGGACGGTGGTCAATTTTTTGCTCTTGAGCAAGCACTCCAGCAGGCTCGTAAATTGATAGCAGAAGGGGCTAGTATGCTCGATATCGGCGGAGAATCGACTCGGCCGGGAAGAAGCAGCTATGTTGAGATAGAAGAGGAAATCCAGCGTGTTGTTCCAGTGATTAAAGCGATTCGCAAGGAAAGTGATGTCCTCATCTCTATTGATACTTGGAAAAGTCAGGTGGCAGAGGCTGCTTTGGCTGCTGGTGCCAATCTAGTCAATGATATCACTGGTCTCATGGGTGATGAAAAAATGGCCCATGTGGTTGCTAAGGCTGGAGCGAAAGTAATCATTATGTTTAATCCAGTCATGGCTCGACCTCAGCACCCTAGCTCGCTTATCTTTCCTCATTTTGGCTTTGGTCAAGCTTTTACAGAGGAAGAGTTAGCTGACTATGAAAAAATGCCAATCGAAGACTTGATGGAGGCTTTCTTTGACAGAGCCCTAGCGAGAGCGGACGAAGCGGGTATTGCACAAGAAAATATCCTGCTGGATCCAGGAATCGGCTTTGGTCTGACCAAGAAAGAAAATCTGCTCCTTTTACGGGACTTGGATAAACTCCATCAGAAAGGCTATCCAGTCTTTCTTGGAGTTTCGCGCAAGCGGTTTGTCATCAATATCCTAGAAGAAAATGGTTTTGAAGTCAATCCTGAGACAGAACTTGGTTTCCGCAATCGGGATACGGCCTCTGCTCATGTAACCAGTATCGCTGCGAGACAGGGTGTGGAAGTGGTGCGCGTGCATGACGTAGCCAGTCACAAGATGGCGGTTGAAATTGCCTCCGCCATTCGTCTAGCTGATGATGCGGAAAATCTAGATTTAAAACAATACAAATAAGATGAAAGAAATTGAAAACAATCAATGGATTACCAACTACCGGACGGACCGACCACATTTTGGATTGGAACGCATGGTGGAACTGTTAGCTTTGCGTGGCAATCCCCATCTCAAACTCAAGGTCATCCATATCGGAGGAACCAATGGCAAGGGCTCGACCATTGCTTTTTTGAAAAATATGCTGGAAAAGCTAGGCCTGAGAGTTGGGGTGTTCAGCTCGCCCTATCTCATTCATTATACAGACCAGATTAGCATCAATGGGGAATCTATCCCAGAAGCGAGACTAGAAGCCCTCATGGCAGACTATCAGACTTTGCTGGAAGGGGAATCGGCTGCCAATTTGCAGGGGTCAACCGAGTTTGAGATTATCACAGCCATAGCCTATGATTACTTTACCTCAGAGCAAGTAGATGTGGCCATCATGGAAGTGGGCATGGGCGGACTCTTGGATAGTACAAATGTCTGCCAGCCCATTTTGACAGGAATTACAACTATTGGATTGGACCATGTAGCCCTTTTAGGTGACACCTTGGAAGCCATAGCAGAGCAGAAAGCTGGCATTACCAAACAAGGTATTCCCTTGGTGACAGGTCGTATTGCTTCAGAAGCTTTGGCTGTGATTGACCGCATTGCGGAAGGGAAAGATGCTCCGAGATTTGCCTACGGGACAGATTATCAGGTCAGCCATCAAAAGAGTGTGGTTACAGGCGAAGTCTTTGACTATACTAGTTCTCTCAGACAAGGTCGCTTCCAGACTGGACTGCTTGGTTTGCACCAGATAGAGAATGCTGGGATGGCTATAGCTTTACTTGATACTTTTTGTCAAGAAGATGGTCGAGAGCTACCAGCTAATACCTTACTTGCTAAAGCTCTGGAAGAAACAAGATGGCCGGGGCGTCTGGAGGTCGTGTCAAGAGAACCCTTGATGATTTTGGATGGAGCCCACAATCCCCATGCTATCAAGGCTTTATTAGCAACCTTGCAAGAACGCTTTGCGGATTATCGTAAGGAAATCCTCTTTACTTGTATCAAAACCAAGGCCTTGGAGGATATGTTGGACTTGCTGGGGGCCATGCCAGATACTGAGCTTACCCTGACACATTTTGACGATAGTCGGGCGACTGATGAAAACGTGCTGAAAGAGGCAGCCAAGTCTAGAAATCTCAGCTACCAAGGTTGGCAGGGCTTTCTAGAGCAGAAATTGACAGATAAAAAAGAAGAGAAAAAAACAGTTAGGATTGTCACAGGTTCCTTGTATTTCTTGAGCCAAGTGAGAGCCTATCTGATGGAGAGGAAAAACGAAAATGGATACACAAAAGATTGAAGCAGCTGTAAAAATGATTATCGAGGCTGTCGGAGAGGACACTAACCGCGAGGGCTTGCAGGAAACACCTGCTCGTGTGGCTCGTATGTACCAAGAGATTTTTTCAGGTCTTGGTCAAACAGCGGAGGAACATTTGTCAAAATCCTTTGAGATTATTGATGATAATATGGTGGTAGAAAAGGACATCTTTTTCCATACTATGTGTGAACACCACTTTCTACCATTTTATGGGAGAGCACATATTGCCTACATTCCAGATGGTCGTGTGGCAGGTTTGTCTAAGCTAGCCCGTACGGTTGAAGTTTATTCGAAAAAACCACAAATTCAAGAACGATTGAATATCGAAGTAGCCGACGCCTTGATGGACTATCTAGGTGCTAAAGGAGCCTTTGTTGTCATTGAGGCGGAACATATGTGTATGAGCATGCGTGGTGTCAGAAAACCAGGCACTGCAACCTTGACGACAGTAGCTCGTGGTCTATTTGAAACAGATAAGGACCTCCGAGATCAAGCTTATCGTTTAATGGGACTATAATACTCTTTGAAAATCAAATTCAAACCACGTCAGCTTCCATCTGCAACCTCAAAACAGTGTTTTGAGCAGCCTGCGGCTAGCTTCCTAGTTTGCATTTTGATTTTCATTGAGTATAAAAAGAATCCGCTTTGGGCGGATTTTTCTAGAAAGGAATCATTATGGATCAACTGCAGATTAAGGATTTGGAAATTTTTGCCTATCATGGTCTTTTTCCTAGTGAGAAAGAATTAGGGCAAAAGTTTGTCGTTTCAGCTATCCTATTCTATGATATGACTAAGGCGGCTACAGATTTGGATTTAACAGCCTCTGTCCATTACGGAGAACTGTGTCAGCAGTGGACGACTTGGTTTCAGGAGAGCACTGAAGATTTGATTGAAACGGTAGCCTACAAACTGGTAGAACGTACTTTTGAGGCTTATCCTCTTGTCCAAGAAATAAAGCTAGAACTGAAAAAACCTTGGGCGCCAGTGCATTTGCCGCTAGATACTTGCTCGGTAACCATTCATCGCCGCAAGCAACGAGCCTTTATCGCCCTAGGAAGCAATATGGGAGATAAACAAGCAAATTTGAAACAAGCCATTGAGAAAATGCGAGCTCGAGGTATCCATATTCTCAAAGAGTCCAGTGTCTTGACGACGGAGCCTTGGGGTGGTGTGGAGCAAGATAGCTTTGCTAATCAAGTGGTTGAGGTTGAAACCTGGTTGCCCGCCCCAGTTTTATTAGAGACCTTGTTAGCCATTGAGTCAGAGATGGGACGGGTGAGAGAAGTGCATTGGGGACCTCGTTTGATTGATTTGGACTTGCTCTTTGTGGAGGACCAGGTCATTTATACAGACGACCTCATCTTGCCTCATCCTTACATAGCGGAACGCCTTTTTGTCCTTGAATCTCTTCAAGAAATTGCGCCTCATTTTATCCATCCGACATTAAAGCAACCGATCCGCAACTTGTATAATGCTTTGAAACAATAGAAAAAACTCTAGTTTTCAGTTGCTTGTAACTGAAGGCTAGAGTTTTTATACTCTTCGAAAATCTCTTCAAACCACGTCAGCTTCCATCTGCAACCTCAAAACAGTGTTTTGAGCAGCCTGCGGCTAGCTTCCTAGTTTGCTCTTTGATTTTCATTGAGTATTAAAATAGGTCATTTTCTTCTGGGAGGAGGATAGTTTCTCTACCGTCCATATCTAAAACCAGAACTCTCGGGGGATAAAGAGGGTCGAAGGGATGGTTAAAATCAAAATCAATGGCTGTAGGGAGGTGTTGACTTGAAAAGTGGAAGGTAATTTTTCCTTGGTTATTGAGCAATTGAAACTCAAGTTCTTCTTCCAATTCAAAGACATTTTTTAAGAAATGGTCGATGATATACCAAAATGAGTCAATAACGTCATCAGGCAAGCTGGTAACAATGCCAAAACTAGCTGACCGCATGTGGGTATTGGTAAAAGCCATATTTCTTCCCCCTTTCTTTTCCCTTATCATACAGCAAATAGGATTAAAAATCAAGAAAAGGTGATTTTTTCTTCATAAACATAGCTTCCTATGAAATTTTTTCAAATAATCTTCAAAAAACGCTTGAAAGTGTTTACAAATAGTGATAAAATGGAATAAGTGGAATCATGAAAACGAAATTTTCATACCGTCTCTTTTTTTGGAGTCTCGTGAGGTATGATATAGAAAGGAAATGGAATGAATACAGACGATACAGTAACGATTTATGATGTCGCCCGTGAAGCAGGAGTTTCAATGGCGACGGTTAGCCGTGTAGTCAATGGCAATAAGAATGTAAAAGAGAATACTCGTAAAAAAGTGCTTGAGGTGATTGATCGTTTGGATTACCGTCCAAATGCTGTGGCGCGTGGTCTTGCAAGTAAAAAGACAACCACTGTCGGTGTGGTGATCCCAAATATTACCAATGGCTATTTCTCAACGCTTGCTAAAGGGATTGATGATATCGCTGAAATGTACAAGTATAATATCGTTCTTGCTAATAGTGATGAGGATGATGATAAGGAAGTTTCAGTGGTTAATACACTGTTTTCTAAGCAAGTGGATGGTATCATCTTTATGGGGTACCACTTGACTGAAAAAATTCGTTCAGAGTTTTCTCGTTCTCGAACACCAGTTGTTCTTGCAGGAACTGTGGATGTAGAACACCAACTTCCAAGTGTTAATATTGACTACAAACAAGCTACGATTGATGCAGTGACCTACCTTGCTAAAGAAAATGAGCGCATTGCTTTCGTAAGCGGTCCACTAGTGGATGATATCAATGGTAAGGTTCGTTTGGTTGGCTACAAGGAAGCCTTGAAAAAAGCAGGTATTTCTTATAGCGAAGGATTGGTATTTGAGTCTAAATACACTTATGAAGATGGTTATGCCTTGGCAGAACGCTTGATTTCATCAAACGCAACTGCAGCAGTTGTAACAGGTGATGAGCTGGCAGCAGGTGTCTTGAACGGCCTTGCTGATAAGGGTGTATCAGTACCAGAAGAATTTGAAATCATTACTAGTGATGATTCACAAATCTCACGCTTTACCCGTCCAAACTTGACAACTATTGCCCAACCTCTTTATGACCTTGGGGCCATCAGTATGCGTATGTTGACCAAGATTATGCACAAGGAAGAGTTGGAAGAACGTGAAGTTCTCTTACCTCATGGTTTGACAGAACGTCGCTCAACACGAAAACGGAAATAGAAAAAATCAGGGAATCGTGCAGATTTCCTGATTTTGCTTTCTGGAGAAGAGACTTACCCTTCCATATAGTCTTTCAAAGCCTGTCCTCTTAGTCCGGCATTGAGGGCAATGAGGAGTTTCAAACGGGCTTTTTGGGCATTGAGTTCTTTAACAAAGAAAACGCCTGATTTTTGCAACTGTACGCCTCCACCTTGGTAGGCATAAACAGGTTCCGCTATACCGTTAAAGCATCGTGAAACCAGAGCGACTGGGATTCCTTTTTGCAGAAGGCTTTCTAACTTTTCAGCCGTTTCTTTAGGAATATTACCAGCTCCGAAGGCTTGGATAATCAAGCCGTCCAATTGTTCCAAATCCAGCATATCAATCAGCTCATCTGTCATACCTGCATAAGCCGAGATGATAGGGACTAAGCCTTGTATGTGATCAAGGTCAAAGCGAACACGAGGTTCAGCTGTTTTGAAGTAGAGGATTTCCCGCTTCGTAATCAGACCAAGTGGCCCATGTGTTGGGGTCTGGAAGGTGCCGACGTTGGTCGTATGCGTTTTGGTAACATACTTGGCAGCATGAATTTCATCGTTCATAACAACCAAAACCCCTTTGTCAGCAGCCCTGTCATCGCTAGCCACCCGTAAAGCACTCAGATAGTTATAAACACCGTCGCTGCCGAGTTCGTTAGAGCTACGCATGGCCCCTGTTAGAACGATAGGCATATGGGGAACTTCCATGGTATCAAGGAAATAGGCTGTTTCCTCTAAAGTATCGGTCCCGTGTGTGATTACCACTCCATCGTAGTTAGCAGCTTCCTCTTTAATTTTCTGGTAGAGGGCTAGCATATGCTTGGGTTTGATATGGGGGCTTGGCAGGTTAAAAAAGTCTAAGGCGTGGACTTGGATTCCTTCAAGTGGGTTGGACACATGGTTCATGGGATTATCTGAACTCGTCACAACAGCGCCAGAAGCATCGGCCTGCATGGAAATAGTTCCACCCGTATGTAAAACAAGGATTTTCTTAGGCATGATTTACTCACTCTTTCTGAAATGTGGTATAATCATTGTATCACAAAAGGGGAGATTGGGATAGGATGGAAGTCAAAGCGGTTTTTTTTGATATCGATGGAACCTTGGTCAACGATCGCAAGAGTGTTTTGAAATCCACTAAGGACGCGATTAAGATTGTCAAAGAACAAGGGGTGCTTGTCGGCGTAGCGACAGGACGAGGACCTTTTTTTGTTAAGGAATTGATGGACGATTTGGACCTGGATTTTGCGGTAACCTATAATGGCCAGTATATCTTTACTAAAGACAGGGTCTTGTTCACGAGTCCTATTTCCAAGTTACATTTGCGCCAGCTCATTACGTATGCTAAAAAAGAGGGCAAGGAGATTGCCCTAGGGACCAAGGATGCCATGCTGGGTTCTAAAATCATGTCCTTTGGTCTGGGTTCTTTTTCCCAACGAATCAGTCGCTTCGTTCCCTCTGTTTTAACTCGGACAGTGAGTTATTCCTTTAATCGTATGGTCAGCAAGGTTGTTCCCCAAAAGGAAGAAGACCTGCTTGATCTAATGAATCAGCCTATCTACCAAGTCTTGATGCTGATGACGCCAGAAGAATCTGAGAAGGCGGCAGCTGATTTTGAAGACTTGAAATTGACACGTAGCAATCCTTTTGCAGCGGATGTCATCAATCAAGGAAATTCTAAATTGGAAGGCATTCGACGAGTTGGGAAAGAATATGGTTTTGACCTCAACCAAGTGATGGCCTTTGGTGATTCGGATAACGACCTTGAAATGCTGGCTGGTGTCGGTATGTCAGTTGCTATGGGAAATGGTAGTAGCAGTGTCAAGGAAGTTGCCAAACACATCACCACCAGCAATCAGCAAGACGGAATCCACAAGGCCTTGGAACATTTTGGTGTTTTGGCTTCAGAAAAAGTCTTTGTCAGCCGTGACTATCATTTCAATAAGGTCAAGACCTTCCACCACATGATGGATGAACGAACCCAAGAAGAACCTCGAGCTTGGGATTTAGAAGGTGCAACCCACAGGGCTGGCTTTAAAATAGAAGAATTGGTGGAGTTTGTTCGAGCTGCCAGTCCTTCTGAAGAGGACTTTGGTCAAGCTCTATCGCAACTTCATCAGGCTCTTGATAAGGCAGCAGAGAAAGTAGCCAAGAAGACACCTGCTCAGCAAGATTTGATAGGTCAGGTAGATGCCCTGATCGACACGCTTTACTTTACCTACGGTAGTTTTGTCTTGATGGGGGTGGATCCAGAACGTATTTTTGATATTGTTCATCAGGCCAATATGGGGAAAATTTTTCCAGATGGCAAGGCTCATTTTGATCCAGTGACCCATAAAATCTTAAAACCAGATGATTGGGAAGAAAAATATGCTCCAGAACCTGCTATTAAAAAGGAACTGCAGCGCCAGCTCAAGGCTTATGAGCGTCATAAAGAGAGAAATAATACTCAATGAAAATCAAAGAGCAAATTAGGAAACTAGCCGCAGGCTGTACTTGAGTACGGCAAGGCGACGTTGACGTGGTTTGAATTTGATTTTCGAAGAGTATAAATAGTAAACAAAAAGGAGCGCTGAGCTCCTTTTCTTCGTGACTATAGGGTTTTTTCTTGTTCTCTCACAACCAGCAAATCAACCTTAGCATGGCGGAGGATGTATTCAGATGAAGAGCCGACCAAGAGGCGTTCAAAGGCGTTGAGACCAGTTGCGCCAACAAGGATGAGGTCCACTTCCTCAGCATCGGGAATAGTACGTGCCAAGAGGGTTTTTGGATTTCCCATTTCAATGACGATATGAACATCTGCCACACCAGCATCTCTTGCACGTTTTTCGTACTCTTTCATCAGACTTTCAGCGTCGACTTGGAGTTCTTCGTAAACTTCAGCATCAAAGGTGGATACGCTTTGGAGAGCGCGTGTGTCAATGACATGTGCGATGGTGAGTTTAGCGTCGTTTCGTAGAGCAGAATGAACTCCCTTGACAAAAGCCAAGTCCGCTTCTTTAGAACCATCGATTGCGACCATGATATTTTGGTAACGTTGTGCCATAATGAAACCTCCTGAAATTTTCTTACTATAATTGTAAACCTTTTCACTATAGAAGTAAAGCAAAAAAGGTATTTTTTAAAAGAATATTAGCGCTTAAAATCTATATAAATATATGATAAAATAAAAGAAAGGATAGCAGGAAAGAAGTGAAGGGGGGGAGAATGATGAAAAACGCTTTTCAAAAATCAAATTTCCTTTATTATGGAATCATCCTAGTTTCAGTCTTGCTAGAAGTTATCATGGTCTGGCAATTAGAGAGTCTGGTACCGCTTCTTTATCCAGGGTTTATAGGTTTTTTAGTCTTTCATGTACTCTACCATCTAATTTTATTCCTAGTTGCAAAACGAAGTGGGCGTTGGGATTACTTGATGATATGGGGACTTTTCCTCATGTTCAATCTTCTTTATGACTCCTTTTTAGGCTTGCTTTTTCTAGGTTTATCTTTTGGTATGTAATGTGACTTTCGCAAAATACCTGCTATCTCCCCTGTCTTGACCTCGCTTTTAGTGAGGCTTTTCTTCTATACGAAACTAGTAACACATTTCAGTAAACTTGTCGCATTTTCTTTCTAGTGGTATAATGTTACTATCCTGATGAATTGAGGAAACAAGATGAAAGAATATAACAAGTCTAGTAAGTTAGAGCATGTTGCTTATGATATCCGTGGTCCTGTTTTGGAAGAAGCCATGCGAATGCGAGCAAATGGAGAAAAGATTTTACGTCTGAATACAGGAAATCCAGCAGAATTTGGTTTTACAGCGCCAGACGAGGTCATTCATGACTTGATTATGAATGCGCGTGATAGTGAAGGTTACTCTGACTCCAAAGGGATTTTCTCAGCCCGTAAGGCTATCATGCAGTATTGTCAATTGAAGAAATTTCCAAATGTAGATATTGATGATATCTACCTTGGAAATGGTGTTAGTGAATTGATTGTCATGTCTATGCAGGGGCTTTTGGACAACGGGGATGAAGTCTTAGTGCCAATGCCAGACTATCCTCTCTGGACAGCAGCTGTCAGCCTAGCTGGGGGAAATGCCGTTCACTATATCTGTGATGAAGCTGCAGAATGGTATCCAGATATTGACGATATCAAGTCAAAAATCACTTCCAATACCAAGGCGATCATCCTTATCAATCCAAACAACCCAACTGGAGCCCTTTATCCTAAGGAACTTTTGCTGGAGATTATTGAGATTGCCCGTCAAAACGATTTGATTATCTTTGCGGATGAAATTTACGACCGCATGGTCATGGATGGACATGTGCATACGCCTGTGGCGAGCCTGGCACCAGATGTTTTCTGTGTCAGCATGAATGGTCTGTCAAAATCCCACCGTATCGCTGGTTTCCGTGTGGGTTGGATGGTCTTGTCTGGACCTAAGACTCATGTCAAGGGCTATATCGAAGGGCTCAATATGCTATCCAATATGCGCCTTTGCTCTAACGTTTTGGCCCAACAAGTCGTACAAACTTCTTTAGGTGGCCACCAATCGGTCGATGAATTGCTCCTTCCTGGTGGACGAATTTACGAGCAAAGAAATTTCATTTACAATGCCATTCAAGATATTCCAGGTTTGTCTGCGGTTAAACCCAAGGCTGGACTCTATATCTTCCCTAAAATCGACCGCAATATGTACCGTATCGATGATGATGAACAGTTTGTCCTTGATTTCTTGAAGCAGGAAAAGGTTCTCTTGGTTCATGGTCGAGGCTTTAACTGGCAGGAACCAGACCACTTCCGTATCGTTTACCTTCCTCGTGTTGATGAACTAGCCCAAATCCAAGAAAAGATGACTCGTTTCTTGAAACAGTATCGTAGATAGGGCTTACATTCGAAAAAGCTGGAAACATTTGCCTTGAGCTATTGACAAAAGTGAAAGAATCAGATAGAATAGTAAAGTATGTTTAGTAACTGATCACTTTATAGCCGGCTAAACGAATACAAAATCTATGAGGAGGTATTCATCGTGAAACGTACTTATCAACCAAGTAAACTTCGTCGTGCGCGCAAACACGGATTCCGTAACCGTATGTCAACTAAAAACGGTCGTCGCGTATTGGCAGCTCGTCGTCGTAAAGGACGCAAAGTTTTGGCTGCATAATCCAAACGAACCATAACAAAAATCAGTAGGAACTCGAGTCTACTGATTTTTATTTTTGTTAAAAAGTTCAAAAAGGCTTTATATTTTTGCTTAAATAGTGTATAATATTTCACATACTGTAAAAAATGGAGAATAATCATGAAGAAATCAAAAGTTATGCTTTTTGGAGCTATGGCTTTGACAGCAGGTCTAGCTCTAGCGGCATGTGGGTCATCCCAATCAAGCAATGCAGACAAGACATACTCTTATATCTTTGTCAGTAACCCTGATACCTTGGATTACATTACCTCTACACGAGACTCTACATCTAGTATCACAACCAACTTGGTTGATGGTTTGTTGGAAAATGACCAGTATGGCAATCTCATTCCATCTATGGCTGAGTCATGGACCGTGTCAAAAGATGGTTTGACTTACACTTATAAAATCCGTCAGGGGGCTAAATGGTACACTTCTGAAGGAGAAGAGTATGCGGATGTGACGGCTCATGATTTTGTGACTGGTCTCAAGTATGCGGCTGATAAAAAAGCTGAGAACTTGTACTTGGTTCAAGACTCTATCAAGGGACTAGCAGACTATGTTGAAGGGAAATCATCTGATTTTGGAACTGTTGGTGTTAAGGCAGTGGATGATTACACGCTACAATACACCCTCAACCAACCTGAGACTTATTGGAACTCTAAAACAACAGCAAGTATCCTTAGTCCTGTAAATGAAGCCTTCTTGAAGTCTCAGGGAGATGACTTTGGAAGTGTGACACCATCAAGTATCTTGTCAAATGGTCCTTACTTATTTAAATCATTCACATCCAAATCTTTGATTGAACTTGACAAAAACCCTAATTACTGGGATAAGGATAATGTTAAAATTGAGAAAGTGAAACTCTCTTTCTTTGACGGTTCTGACCAAGACAGCATTGCTAGAGGTTTCTTGGATGGTAATTATACAGATGGCCGTATCTTCCCAACAAGTTCAGTATTTGCTGAACTTAAGAAGGGAAATGAGGACAAGATTACCTACACACCGCAAAACTCAGTTACTTTCTATTATCTTTTCAACGTGAATCGTCAAAGCTACAAGCAGACTATGAAACAGTCTGATAAGGAAAAGACAGATTCACGCGCAGCTATGCAAAATAAAGATTTCCGTCAGGCTATCAACTTTGCCTTTGATCGTCATGCCTATGCAGCACAGACAAATGGTGAAGATGGAGCAGACCGTATCTTGCGTAATACGATTACACCAAGTAACTTTGTTCAAGTTGGTGATAAGAACTTCGGTGATGTTGTTAATGAGAAAATTGTCAATTATGGTAAAGATTGGGCAAATATCAATCTAAACGATGCTAAGCAAGCCTTCTTGAATCCTGAAAAAGCCAAAGAGAAGTTTGCCAAGGCCAAAGAAAGTCTGCAAGCACAGGGAGTAACTTTCCCAATTCATTTGGATATGCCAGTTGACCAGACTGCTAAATTAGATGTGCAACAGGCCGGCTCTTTCAAACAAACAGTGGAAGAAACCCTTGGCAAGGAGAATGTAGTTATTGATGTTATCCAACTTTCTCCAGATGAAAAAGACCAGGCAACCTACTTTGCAGATACAGCAGAACAAAAAGACTACGATATCGACATCTCAGGATGGGGTGGAGATTACTCAGATCCGAAGACTTACCTATCCATCCTTGATCCAGAGACAGGTTCTCAGTTGAAAAACATGGGCTTGTCTGAAGGAAAAGACAAGGAAGTTAAGGACAAGATTGGTCTTTCTGACTATAAGAAACTCTTGGATCAGGCAGACGCGGAAATCACAGATACTCAAGCTCGCTATGAAAAATATGCTGAAGCCCAAGCTTGGTTGACAGATAGTGCCCTCTTCCTACCAGTTCAAAGTGGTGGAGCTAACCCAATCTTCCGTAAGACTGTACCGTTTACAGGTCCATTCTCATTCGTTGGTCATAAGGGAAATGCGGACAACTACAAATATGTTGAATTGCAAAAAGAGCCAGTAACTGCTAAACAGTACCAAGAACTCTATGAAAAATGGCTGAAAGAAAAAGCTGAGTCAAATAAAAAAGCTCAGGAAGATTTAGCTAACCACATTCAATGATATTCCTAGTCATGCTTTTCAGTTAATACTCTTCGAAAATCTCTTCAAACAACGTCAGCGTTGCCTTACCGTAGGTATGTTACTGACTTCGTCAGTTCTATCCACAACCTCAAAACAGTGTTTTGAGCTGACTTCGTCAGTTCTGTCTGCAACCTCAAAACAGTGTTTTGAGCTGACTTCGTCAGTTTCATCTACAACCTCAAAGCAGTGCTTTGAGCAGCCTGTGGCTAGCTTCCTAGTTTGCTCTTTGATTTTCATTGAGTATAAGCATAGTGGATGGATTCAGAAAAAGGCCTTACCAGACGCTTATTGGTTCTGGTAGGGCCTTTTCTTTATTCTTTTAAGTGATAAGAGTAGCTAGCGACAACGACGTCTTGGTGCCAACGGAGGGAATATTTGAGTTTGAGACTCATCTGATTATGCAGGATATTTTGCCAAGGTTTATTTGGGATAAACTGGGGAACGAGGACAGTGACTGTATAGTTCTTTTTCTGAGCTTCCTCGGAAATCCGTTTGACATACTTGACAGTAGGGGTGATGATGTCGCGGTAGCTGGTTTTGATATTTTTCAGAGTAATGGTTGGGAAGTAATCGGCAAATTCTTGGAGAATTTCTTGGTCTTTTTCTGCTGTTTCTTTAGTAGAAATATGCATGGCGAGGACTTCGTCACCGATACTTTGGGCGTAGTTAATGGCTCCGACACTGACTCGGGTGACATTTCCTACTAGGACGAGAACTAGATTTCCATCGTAGGTACGTTTTTCGATGCCTTCATAGAGTCGTAGTTGTTGGGCCACTTTTTGGTAATGACTGTGAATCGCCAAGAAGAGTAGGGTGAGTACGAGAATAATCGGGAAGAAAGGCCAGATATCACTGAGACGGAAAAAGAGCAGGATTAGCACGATAGCGTAGCAAATGATAGCTCCAAGGATATTGGCAAGGGCAGGTTTTAAGAAATTTGCCCCTTTTTCTTTTTTCCAATGGAGAATCATCCCAGTCTGAGAAAGGGCAAAGGGAACGAAAACCCCGATAGTATAAAGAGGAATCAAACGTTCGGTATTACCATTAAAAATGAGAAGAAGAATCATAGCCCCAAATGCCAGAGTTAAGATTCCGTTGGAGTAGCCTAGTCGGTCTCCTTTTTCCATAAATAGATGAGGCATGTACTTGTTTTTAGCCATATTATAGGCCAGCATAGGGAAGGCTGAAAAGCCGGTATTTGCAGCTACGGCCAAAATTAAGGCTGTGGAGAATTGGAAGGTATAATAGCCAAGGTGGCCTAAGAAGGAATTACCAAGGATACCTTGAGCCATCTGTGAGAGGATGGTTTCTCCGTGTTGCGGCATAATTCCCATCCAGTAGTTTAGGAAGGTAATACCAGCAAACAGAAAACCTAAAATCAGTGACATGATGGTCAAGGTCTGAGCTGCATTCTTTTCTTTCGGAGCCTTGAAAAAGGGAACGGCATTTGAAATAGCTTCAACCCCTGTCAGAGAGGCAGAACCACTGGTAAAGGCTCTTAGAATGAGAACGATAGACAGACTCGGTACAGCATGCCCAATAGGTGAAGTTGCCTGATAGCTGAGAGAACCTGCCACTAGTTGAAAGATTCCATAGAGCAAGAGAAAGACAGTGCTGATGATAAAGAGATAGACAGGAATCATCAGTGAACTGGCAGATTCTTTTAAGCCCCGTAAATTCAAGAGCATAAGCAAGCAAACTAGAAAAATGGAAATGTGGAGGTTGTAAGGGTGGAGAGCAGGGAGAGCTGCTGTGATAGCATCGGCTCCAGATGACACCGATACCGCCACAGTCAGCATGTAGTCAACTAGCAGACTACCTCCAGCGATTAAGCCAAGTTCGGGCGATAGATTTTCTCGAGTAACCATATAGGCCCCTCCCCCTTGAGGGTAGGCATGGATGATTTGACGGTAGGAGACGGTCAGGCTAGCTAGGAGCAGGAGGACAAAGAGGCCGATAGGAAGGCTCCACCATATCGCAAGAGGAGAGAGACTAGCCAAGACGAGGACTACTTGCTCAGGCCCATAGGCAATGGAAGATAGAGCGTCGCTTGACAACATGGCCAAGGCCTGCATTTTTCCCAGCAGACCTCCCTCGCCTTCTGTTAAGGACTTAAGAGGACGACCGATAAAAGTCTGTTTTAATTTTGTAAACATTGTATTTTCCTTTTCTGAAAATTTCAATAAGTGCTATTATACTGCTTTGAGAAAATAGCGTCAAGAGACGACGATGGATTTTAGAATATTTTGTACAGATGAGGAGAGAGGTCAGTTTTTTTGCTATAATAGTAGATAGAAAACGAGGTTAGAAGAGATGATTTTTGATACACATACACACTTGAATGTAGAAGAATTTGCAGGTCGTGAGGCAGAAGAAATTACCTTGGCTGCTGAGATGGGTGTGACACAGATGAATATTGTTGGTTTTGATAAACCGACGATTGAGCGTGCTTTGGAGTTGGTGGATGAGTATGACCAACTCTACGCGACTATTGGTTGGCATCCGACAGAAGCTGGGACGTATACAGAGGAGATTGAAGCCTACTTGCTTGACAAGCTCAAGCATTCCAAGGTGGTTGCTTTAGGTGAAATTGGTTTAGACTACCATTGGATGACAGCGCCAAAAGAAGTACAGGAGCAGGTTTTTCGTCGTCAGATTCAGCTATCTAAGGACTTGGATTTGCCTTTTGTTGTCCATACCCGTGATGCGCTGGAAGATACCTATGAGATTATTAAGAGCGAGGGAGTTGGTCCCCGAGGTGGTATCATGCATTCATTTTCAGGGACGCTTGAGTGGGCAGAGAAGTTTGTGGAGCTTGGTATGATCATTTCCTTCTCAGGAGTGGTGACTTTCAAGAAGGCAACTGACATCCAAGAAGCAGCTAAAGAGTTACCTTTGGACAAGATTTTGGTGGAAACAGATGCGCCCTACTTGGCTCCTGTTCCTAAACGGGGTCGTGAAAATAAAACAGCCTACACTCGCTATGTAGTGGACTTTATCGCGGATTTGCGTGGCATGACGACCGAGGAGTTATCGGCAGCAACGACTGCAAATGCAGAACGAATTTTTGGATTGGACAGCAAGTAATGAAAGAAAAAATTTCCCAAGTTATCGTGGTCGAAGGGCGCGATGATACGGCTAATCTCAAACGCTATTTCGATGTAGAGACCTATGAGACACGAGGTTCTGCCATCAATGAGCAGGATTTAGAGCGGATTCAGCGTCTACACCAACGTCATGGAGTCATTGTCTTTACAGATCCAGATTTTAATGGGGAGCGAATTCGTCGCATGATTATGACGGCTATTCCAACAGTCCAGCATGCCTTCCTCAAACGAGATGAAGCTGTTCCCAAGTCCAAGACCAAGGGGCGTTCTTTGGGAATTGAGCATGCCAGCTATGAAGACCTGAAAACGGCTCTAGCTCAGGTGACAGAACAATTTGAACATGAGAGTCAGTTTGACATCAGTCGTAGCGACTTGATTCGCCTTGGTTTTCTAGCAGGAGCAGATAGCCGTAAGCGTAGAGAATATCTAGGAGATGCTCTCCGACTCGGCTATTCCAACGGCAAGCAACTTCTCAAGCGCTTAGAACTATTTGGAGTAACCTTGGCAGAAGTGGAAGAAGCTATGAAATCTTATAAGAATAGTTAAGCAGCCACCAAATGTAAGGGGAATGTGTTACAATAGAAGTAAGTAGATTTATGTCAGGGGATTCACTTTGATAATATTTAAATAGATGTTTACAAGGAAAGAGTGAAATGAAAATACGAGTTGATAGAGAATCTATCTGCATGGGGGATGATGTTTTCTCTCATCAGATGGATCTTGATGTCCCGAAGGATATGACAGTTGAGGAGTTTTGTAGTTTTCTTCAAAAGGACAGATATCTGCCTAGATTGGATACGGAATGGCTTCTACGACATGGTGGGCAGACAGTAACAAGTTATAATACAGAAACAAAAGAATTGACGAATCCAAATGTTTCTTTAACAGAGCTCATTTATCAGAGTTCAGGAGACAATGAGTTTGTTTGGATAATAAAACGCCGTTTACACTAGAAAAGAGAATAGATGAGAATTGCAGATTATAGCGTGACCAAGGCAGTGCTGGAGCGTCACGGTTTTACTTTTAAAAAGTCCTTTGGGCAAAATTTCTTGACGGATACCAATATTTTACAAAAAATCGTGGATACGGCTGAGATTGATGACCAGGTTAATGTCATCGAAATCGGGCCAGGGATTGGTGCCTTGACAGAATTTTTGGCTGAGCGTGCAGCAGAAGTTATGGCCTTTGAGATTGACCACCGTTTGGTACCGATTTTGGCAGATACCTTGCGTGATTTTGACAATGTGACAGTGGTTAACGAGGACATTCTCAAGGTCGATTTGGCGCAGCATATCCAGAATTTTAAAAATCCTGACCTGCCAATTAAGGTAGTAGCCAACTTGCCTTACTACATCACGACGCCTATTCTCATGCACTTGATTGAGAGCGGGATTCCTTTTAGTGAGTTTGTGGTCATGATGCAAAAAGAGGTAGCTGACCGCATTTCCGCTCAACCGAATACCAAGGCTTACGGTAGCTTGTCGATTGCGGTGCAGTATTACATGACTGCCAAGGTTGCTTTCATCGTGCCTCGTACGGTCTTTGTGCCAGCGCCAAACGTGGACTCTGCTATTTTGAAAATGGTGCGTCGTCCAGAACCAGCCGTAGCAGTGGAAGACGAGAACTTCTTCTTTAAGGTTTCTAAGGCTAGTTTCACTCATCGCCGTAAAACCTTGTGGAACAATTTGACAGGTTACTTTGGCAAGACTGAGGAAGTTAAGGACAAGCTGACCAAGGCTTTGGATCAGGCAGGCTTGTCACCAAGTGTGCGTGGGGAAGCTCTCAGCTTGGCAGAATTTGCCAGTCTAGCAGACGCGCTTAAAGGGCAAGGACTCTAAGATGCAGGGACAAATTATTAAAGCCTTGGCAGGCTTCTACTATGTAGAGAGTGATGGCCAGGTCTATCAAACACGCGCGCGTGGAAATTTCCGTAAAAAAGGCCATACTCCTTACGTTGGGGACTGGGTAGATTTCTCTGCCGAGGAAAATTCAGAAGGCTATATTCTCAAGATTCACGAACGGAAAAACAGTCTGGTCCGTCCGCCCATTGTCAATATTGACCAAGCTGTGGTAATTATGTCCGTCAAGGAACCTGATTTTAACAGCAATTTGCTGGATCGTTTCTTGGTTCTTTTGGAGCACAAGGGCATCCATCCTATCGTCTATATTTCCAAAATGGATTTGTTGGAAGATAGGGGAGAACTGGATTTTTATGAACAGACTTATGGTGATATCGGCTACGACTTTGTGACCAGTAAGGAGGAACTCCTACCTTTGTTAACAGGTAAGATTACAGTCTTTATGGGGCAGACAGGGGTTGGAAAATCAACTCTTCTCAATAAAATCGCACCAGACCTTAATCTTGAAACAGGGGAAATTTCAGACAGTCTGGGTCGTGGGCGCCACACTACTCGAGCAGTTAGTTTTTACAACCTCAATGGGGGTAAAATCGCAGACACACCAGGTTTTTCATCGCTGGATTATGAAGTGTCAACGGCGGAAGACCTCAATCAGGCCTTTCCAGAGATTGCTACTGTCAGTCGAGACTGTAAGTTCCGTACTTGTACCCATACCCATGAGCCGTCCTGTGCTGTCAAGCCAGCAGTTGAAGAAGGTACCATTGCGCCCTTCCGTTTTGAAAATTATCTGCAATTCCTTAGTGAGATTGAAAATCGCAGAGAAACTTATAAAAAGGTCAGTAAAAAAATTCCAAAATAAGGAGAAACCTATGTCTCAATACAAGATTGCTCCGTCAATTCTGGCAGCAGATTATGCCAACTTTGAACGTGAAATCAAACGTCTAGAAGCGACTGGTGCAGAATATGCCCATATCGATATCATGGATGGTCACTTTGTACCACAAATCAGTTTTGGTGCAGGTGTGGTCGAAGCTCTTCGCCCTCATAGCAAGATGGTCTTTGACTGCCACTTGATGGTCTCTAATCCAGAGCATCATTTAGAAGATTTTGCGCGTGCAGGTGCCGATATCATCAGCATCCATGTGGAAGCAACGTCTCATATTCATGGTGCCCTCCAAAAAATTCGTTCACTCGGAGTTAAGCCTTCAGTCGTTATCAATCCCGGCACACCAGTTGAAGCCATCAAGCACGTCCTTCATCTAGTTGACCAAGTTTTAGTCATGACAGTTAACCCAGGCTTTGGTGGGCAAGCCTTTCTACCAGAGACCATGGATAAGGTCCGTGAGTTGGTTGCTCTTCGTGATGAAAAAGGCTTGAACTTTGAAATCGAAGTGGATGGCGGGATTGATGGCCAAACTATTGCTCAAGCCAAAGAAGCTGGTGCGACTGTTTTTGTAGCAGGTTCCTATGTCTTTAAGGGAGATGTCAATGAGCGAGTACAAACTCTCAGAAAACAACTGGACTAAGGTTGCCGTTTTTGCAGGCGGAGACCGTGGTCATTATCGGACGGACTTTGATGCTTTTGTTGGTGTGGATCGAGGCTCGCTCTGGGTCTTGGAAGAAGACTTGCCTCTTGCTCTAGCAGTTGGAGATTTTGATTCTGTCACTGCAGAAGAGCGACAGGTGATTCAAAAATGTGCCCAGCATTTTGTCCAAGCGCGACCAGAAAAAGATGATACCGATTTGGAACTGGCTCTCTTGACCATCTTTGAACAAAATCCTCAGGCTCAAGTCACTATTTTCGGTGCTTTGGGTGGTCGTATTGACCATATGTTGGCTAACGTCTT
This sequence comes from Streptococcus sp. CL6.22, assembly GCF_049738055.1. Classification (GTDB taxonomy): domain Bacteria; phylum Bacillota; class Bacilli; order Lactobacillales; family Streptococcaceae; genus Streptococcus; species Streptococcus mitis_DJ. Next base: position 48,891 of record NZ_JBKOTV010000013.1, read on the forward strand.
TCTACCTAGCAATCTTAAGTTGGCACCATATATGCGTCAAATAGAAATTGAGGATGGGCAAAATTTAATTGCCTATTGTCCAGAAGGGACCAGTCAGCTAGAACCTCGCTCGGACTATGACTATCTTGCCTTTATGCCAGTTCGAGATAGCCAGCTGACCATTCTCGGTGCTAAGTATGAGTTGACAGAGGAAAATTTTTTCTTTAAAAAAGTGTACGCTTCTAACGAATATATAGATAGGGAAGTGTCGGTGACTTGCCCAGATGGCTATGTGGTCGTGCTACATAGTAAGGACAGGAGGTAGAATGGAAAGTTTACTTGTTCTATTATTGATTGCCAACCTAGCTGGCCTCTTTCTCATTTGGCAAAGGCAGGATAAGCAGGAAAAACATCTCAGTAAGAGCTTGGAGGATCAGGCAGATCACTTGTCAGACCAGTTGGATTACCGCTTTGAACAAGCCAGACAAGCCAGTCAGTTAGATCAGAAAGACTTGGAAGTAGCTGTCAGCGACCGTTTGCAAGAAATGCGAATGGAATTGCACCAAGGTCTGACTCAGGTCCGTCAAGAAATGACAGATAATCTCTTGCAAACTAGAGATAAGACCGACCAACGTCTTCAAGCCTTGCAGGAATCAAATGAGCAACGTTTGGAACAAATGCGCCAAACAGTCGAGGAAAAACTAGAAAAGACCTTACAGACACGCTTGCAGGCTTCCTTTGAGACAGTTTCCAAGCAATTGGAGTCTGTCAATCGTGGTCTTGGAGAAATGCAGACTGTTGCCCGCGATGTCGGCGCCCTTAATAAGGTTCTCTCAGGAACCAAGACGAGAGGTATTCTGGGTGAATTGCAACTGGGGCAAATCATCGAAGACATCATGACACCTGCCCAGTACGAAAGAGAATTTGCAACGGTTGAAAACTCCAGTGAACGAGTGGAATATGCCATCAAGTTGCCCGGACAAGGCGACCAAGAGTACGTCTATCTACCAATTGACTCCAAGTTTCCACTGGCAGATTATTACCGCTTAGAAGAAGCCTATGAAGCAGGTGACAAGGATGAGATTGAACGCTGTCGTAAGTCGCTCCTAGCCAGCGTCAAACGCTTTGCCAAGGATATCAGGAACAAGTACATAGCACCGCCTCGAACGACCAATTTTGGAGTTTTGTTTGTGCCAACAGAAGGTCTCTACTCAGAAATCGTCCGCAATCCGGTCTTCTTTGATGACTTGAGACGGGAGGAGCAGATTATTGTCGCAGGTCCAAGTACCCTATCAGCCCTTCTTAACTCCCTATCAGTTGGCTTCAAAACTCTAAATATCCAAAAGAGTGCCGACCATATCAGTAAGACTCTTGCCAGTGTCAAGACCGAGTTTGGCAAGTTCGGTGGTATTCTTGTAAAGGCACAAAAACATCTCCAACATGCCTCTGGCAATATTGATGAACTATTAAACCGTCGTACCACAGCTATCGAGCGGACGCTCCGTCACATTGAGTTGTCAGAAGGTGAGCCTGCGCTTGATCTACTCCATTTTCAAGAAAATGAGGAAGAATATGAAGATTAGTCACATGAAAAAAGATGAGCTATTTGAAGGCTTTTACCTAATCAAGTCAGCTGACCTGAGGCAAACTCGAGCTGGGAAAAACTACCTAGCCTTTACCTTCCAAGATGATAGTGGCGAGATTGAAGGGAAGCTCTGGGATGCCCAACCTCATAACGTTGAGGCCTTTACCGCAGGTAAGGTTGTCCACATGAAAGGGCGCCGAGAAGTTTATAACAACACCCCTCAAGTCAATCAAATTACTCTCCGCCTGCCTCAACCTGGCGAACCCAATGATCCAGCTGATTTCAAGGTCAAGTCACCAGTTGATGTCAAGGAAATCCGTGACTATATGTCGCAAATGATTTTCAAAATTGAAAATCCTGTTTGGCAACGAATTGTCCGAAATCTCTACACCAAGTATGATAAGGAATTTTACTCTTATCCAGCAGCCAAGACCAACCATCATGCCTTTGAAACGGGTTTGGCCTATCATACGGCGACCATGGTGCGTTTAGCGGATGCTATTAGCGAAGTCTATCCTCAGCTCAATAAGAGCCTGCTCTATGCAGGGATTATGCTGCATGACTTAGCTAAAGTCATCGAGTTGACGGGACCAGACCAGACCGAATACACAGTTAGAGGCAATCTCCTTGGGCATATCGCTCTGATTGATAGTGAAATTACCAAGACAGTGATGGAACTCGGCATCGATGATACCAAGGAAGAAGTCGTTCTGCTTCGTCACGTAATCCTTAGTCACCATGGCTTACTTGAGTATGGAAGTCCAGTCCGTCCACGCATTATGGAAGCAGAGATTATCCATATGATTGACAATCTGGATGCTAGCATGATGATGATGTCAACAGCTCTTGCTTTGGTAGATAAAGGAGAGATGACCAATAAAATCTTCGCTATGGACAATCGTTCCTTCTATAAACCAGATTTAGATTAACAATTTAAGAAAAATGAGCATTTTTTAGGATAAGAATGTTCGTTTTTTTATGTGAATATGGTATAATAGATAAAATATCAAAATTAAATGAAATGGGAAATAGAAATGAAATTAAGAAGAAGTGATCGAATGGTTGTCATTTCCAACTATTTGATTAATAATCCTTATAAACTAACTAGTCTCAATACTTTTGCTGAAAAGTATGAATCTGCTAAATCATCCATCTCAGAGGATATCGTCATTATCAAACGAGCCTTTGAGGAAATTGAAATCGGTCATATCCAGACAGTAACTGGTGCTGGTGGTGGTGTCATTTTCACACCATCAATCTCAAGCCATGATGCCAAGGAAATGGTTGAGGACTTGCGTGCTAAGTTGTCAGAAAGTGACCGTATCTTGCCAGGTGGCTATATCTACCTGTCTGATTTGCTTAGTACACCAGCTATCTTGAAAAATATTGGTCGCATTATTGCCAAGAGCTTTATGGACCAAAAAATTGATGCGGTTATGACAGTAGCTACTAAGGGTGTTCCACTTGCAAATGCAGTTGCCAATGTCCTCAATGTTCCCTTTGTTATTGTGCGCCGTGACCTGAAAATTACCGAAGGTTCAACTGTCAGCGTCAACTATGTATCCGGTTCAAGTGGAGATCGCATTGAGAAAATGTTTCTTTCAAAACGCAGTCTCAAGGCAGGCAGCCGTGTCTTGATTGTGGATGACTTCTTGAAAGGCGGCGGAACTGTCAATGGGATGATTAGTCTCTTGCGTGAGTTTGATTCGGAATTGGCTGGTGTAGCAGTCTTTGCGGATAATGCCCAAGAAGAACGTGAAAAGCAGTTTGACTACAAGTCACTCTTGAAGGTAACCAATATTGATGTCAAGAACCAAACCATCGATGTTGAGGTTGGCAATATCTTTGACGAAGATAAATAAGAGATAGAACTAAAGGTTGGAACGATTGTCCCAGCCTTTCTTTGCAAATAGAATAGAAGGAAACTTATGAAAACACCATTTATCAATAAAGAAGACTTAGAAAAGATTGTTGCCGAGTTCCCGACTCCCTTTCACTTGTATGATGAGAAGGGAATTCGTGAAAAGGCAAGAGCCGTCAACCAAGCATTTTCGTGGAACAAGGGCTTTAAGGAATATTTTGCAGTTAAGGCTACTCCAACTCCAGCTATTTTGAAAATTCTCCAAGAGGAAGGTTGCGGTGTGGACTGCTCTAGTTATGTGGAGCTTTTGATGAGTCATAAACTGAATTTCCCTGGTTCTGAGATCATGTTCTCTTCAAACAATACGCCAGACAAGGAATACGCCTATGCACGTGAATTGGGTGCGACCATTAACTTGGATGCCTTTGAAGATATTGAACATCTAGAGCGTGCAGCAGGCATTCCAGAAATTATCTCTTGTCGTTACAATCCTGGAGGCGTTTTTGAACTGGGAACAGATATTATGGACAATCCTGGAGAAGCCAAGTTTGGTATGACCAAGGACCAGCTCTTTGAAGCTTTTGCCATCTTGAAGGAAAAAGGAGCCAAGACTTTTGGGATTCACTCCTTCCTAGCGTCCAATACCGTCACCCATCTCTATTACCCAGAGTTGGCTCGTCAGCTTTTTGAATTGGCTGTTGAAATCAAGGAAAAGTTGGGCATTTCGCTAGACTTTATCAATCTTTCTGGCGGTATTGGTGTCAACTATCGTCCAGACCAGGAGCCAAATGATATTGCCTTGATTGGTGAGGGAGTTCGTAAGGTGTATGAAGAGGTCCTTACGCCAGCAGGTCTTGGTCAGGTTAAGATTTTCACCGAATTGGGTCGTTTTATGTTGGCACCTCACGGTGCTTTGGTCACAAGAGTCACTCATAAGAAGGAAACCTACCGTACCTATCTAGGTGTGGATGCATCAGCAGTCAACCTCATGCGTCCAGCCATGTACGGAGCCTACCACCATATTACCAATCTGACCCATCCAGATGGACCAGCTGAAGTTGTAGATGTGGTTGGTTCACTCTGTGAAAACAATGATAAATTTGCAGTAAATCGTGAACTACCTCATACAGAAATCGGTGATTTGCTGGTAATTCATGATACAGGTGCTCATGGTTTTTCAATGGGCTACCAGTACAATGCCAAACTTCGTTCTGCGGAAATCCTCTATACCGAAGAAGGTAAAGCCCGTCAAATCCGCCGTGCAGAGCGCCCTGAGGACTACTTTGCAACCTTGTATGGCTTTGATTTTGAAGAATAAAATGATAAGTAATTGAAAATGAAATTGAAAAACAGATTGCTTTCTAAAAAATAGGCAAAAATCTTGTTTTTCCTTCAAGTCGTGATATAATAAAACTATAAAACGTTTTCAAGGAAGGTAACGATATGTCTGAAGAAACAATTGATTATGGACAAGTGACAGGAATGGTGCATTCGACAGAAAGTTTTGGGGCGGTAGATGGCCCTGGTATTCGCTTTATTGTCTTTTTGCAGGGCTGTCACATGCGTTGCCAGTATTGCCATAACCCGGATACTTGGGCTATGGAGTCCAATAAGTCACGTGAACGGACGGTAGATGATGTCTTGACAGAGGCCTTGCGCTACCGCGGTTTCTGGGGAAATAAGGGCGGTATTACAGTCAGTGGAGGAGAAGCCCTCTTGCAGATTGATTTCCTGATTGCTCTCTTCACCAAGGCTAAGGAACAAGGAATCCACTGTACTTTGGACACCTGTGCCCTTCCTTTCCGTAATAAACCACGTTACCTTGAGAAGTTTGACAAACTCATGGCTGTCACTGACTTGGTCCTCTTGGATATCAAAGAAATCAACGAAGAACAGCACAAGATTGTTACTAGCCAAACCAATAAAAATATCTTGGCCTGTGCCCAGTATTTATCAGATATTGGAAAACCTGTCTGGATTCGCCACGTGCTAGTTCCAGGGTTGACAGACAGAGATGATGACTTGATTGAACTTGGTAAATTCGTCAAGACCCTTAAAAATGTTGATAAGTTTGAAATTCTACCTTATCACACTATGGGAGAATTCAAATGGCGTGAATTGGGAATTCCATATTCACTCGAAGGGGTTAAACCACCAACAGCAGATCGCGTCAAGAACGCTAAAAAACTCATGGATACCGAAAGTTATCAAGACTATATGAAACGTGTACATGGATAAAAAAGAAGCCTGATGGAAACATCGGGCTTTTGATACTCAATGAAAATCAAAGAGCAAACTAGGAAGCTAGCCACAGGCTGCTCAAAACATGGTTTTGAGGTTGTGGATAGAACTGACGAAGTCAGTAACATATATACGGCAAGGCGAAGCTGACGTGGTTTGAAGAGATTTTCGAAGAGTATGACTTGCAAAAAAGACTTAGCAAACTAGCTAAGCCTTTTTCTTCTTATCTCGAACGTTGTTTTCCAGCGTTGCGATTTTTGTGTTTTTTCTTGCTTGTGATAGCAGTTGGTTGTTCAGGAGTAACGTCTTTTCGTCCACTTGGTGTAGAGAAAGCACGTGCTTTTGGTGGGTTCTTGGCTAGTTCTTCACGGACTTTTTTGCGAAGTTTTGGACGAACGATATAGTTGACGATAAACTGTTGGAGAATCATCATGAAACCACCAACAACCCAGTAAAGTGTGACACTAGCTGGTGAGAAAAGGGAGAAGACGACGATCATGAGTGGGCTCATGTAAATCATTTTCTTGATTTGTTCTCTTTGCATTTCATCTTCTACTCCGTGAAGTGAAAGGAGCGATTGAAGATAGTAAAGAATACCAGCACAGGCAACCAAAATCATACTTGGAGAACCTAGAGGAATTCCTAGGTAGCTTGCTTGAGCAACACCTTCAGTATGTTGGGCAGCAAAGTAGATAGCAGAGAAGAAAGGCATTTGAAGGAGGATAGGGAAACATCCTACACCACCAAACATGCTGATGCCGTGCTCTTTTTGAGCTGCAAAGAGAGCTTGTTGGGCTTCGAGTTTTTCTTCTTGAGTAGTTGCTTCTTTGAGACGCGTTTGGTGTGGCTCAAGGACGTGCTTGAGGGCGTTCATCTTTTCAGAGTGAAGCGTTGCCTTCCATGATTGGTAGATACCAAGTGGCAAGATAATCAAGCGCACGATAATGGTTACGATAATGATAGCGACACCGAAGCCTAGACCTTTATCAGTAGCGAAGTACTTGATAGCTTCTCCCATCGGAGCACCCAAGAAATCCCAAACGGGACCAATTGGCTTACCTGTTGCTTTATCAATCTGAACGCAACCAGTCAAGACTAGCAACATAGCCACTCCCATAGCTGAGAGTGCAAAACGTTTAATAGATTTCACTGTTTTTATTCCTTCTTTAAAAATTATACCTTTCTATTCTACTGTTTTTTTACAAAATATACAATAGTTCTAGAGACCTAATTTGCGATTTTAAAGTCAGGGTAGGGAGGAAAGTTGCTTAGTTTGACATCTAAGTAGCTGACTTTTGAAAAAGGTGTGGGTCCTTTGCGGATTTCTTGGATAAATTTTGCCATAGTGGCAGAGGAGTCTGCCTGAGCAAGAATTTCCACTGTGCCATCGTCATTATTCCAGACACGACCAGTGATGCCACCGATTTCAAGAGCTAAAGTATAAACACCCCAGCGAAAACCAACACCTTGCACCCTGCCTTGGGCAATCATTCTAACCTTTTGCATACCAAACCCCTTTGATTGTGTTATAATATTTCTATGACTATTATAACCTCAAAAGCCAATTCTGTGGTAAAAAATGCCAAGAAATTACATCAAAAAAAATATCGAAAGTCTGCTTATTTGATCGAGGGCTGGCACTTATTCGAAGAAGCTGTTCAAGCTGGAGTGACGATTGAGAAGATTTTTGCCCTAGAAAGTTACCGAGATCAGCTAGCGACTTTTCCTCAAACTATCTGGGTTTCAGAGGAGATTTTGCTGGATTTGGCGGATTCTCAGACTCCACAGGGAATTGTTGCCGTGGTTCAAAAAGAAGAAGTAGGACAAGCTGACTTTAGTCAGGGCAAGTTCTTGTTTTTGGAAGATGTGCAAGATCCTGGTAATGTGGGAACTATCATTCGGACTGCGGATGCAGCAGGTTTTACTGGAGTAATTGTTTCAGAAAAGTCGGCAGATATCTACAGTCTCAAGACCTTACGTTCGATGCAAGGCAGTCATTTCCACCTGCCCATTTACCGGATGTCGAGCCAAGCGCTTCTCGAGAAAGCTAAAAAGGCAGCTATTCCAGTGCTGGCAACAACCCTATCTAAAGATTCTGTTGATTACAGAGAACTGCCTCCTATAGAAAATTTTGTACTAGTCATGGGAAATGAGGGTCAAGGAATTAGTCCCCTTATGGCTGAAAGTGCAGACCAGTTGGTTCACATTAGCATGAAGGGGCAGGCAGAGAGTCTCAACGTTGCAGTTGCAGCCGGTATTTTGATTTTCCATTTAAGCTAATTTTAACTTTCTTTGTTATAATCAAGGAAAGACATTCATAAAAAAGGAGACAAGGATGAATCATACTATTATACAAGACCGTACTGGTCTCAATCAATTTTACGCTAAGGTCTATGCCTTTGTTGGATTAGGCATCGGATTATCCGCTTTGGTATCTGGCCTCATGTTGACTGTTTTTCAGTCTCAGTTGGTTTACTTTTTGATGCAGGGACGTCTCTGGTTGACCATTGCAACCCTTGCGGAGCTAGCACTAGTCTTCGTTGCCAGTAACATGGCCTTAAAGAATAGTCCAGCTGCTCTTCCAGTATTTTTACTTTACTCTGTTTTAAACGGCTTTACCCTCAGTTTTGTGGTGGCCTTCTATACTCTGGGTACAGTTTTATCTGCCTTTGTATCGAGCGCCCTTCTCTTCTTTGTCATGGCGGCAGTTGGCATGTTCACCAAGAAAGACTTGAGCGGGCTTGGTCGAGCGATGATGGCGGCTCTTATCGGTTTGCTGATTGCCATGGTAGTTAATATTTTCTTGGCTAGTGGTTTCTTTGATTATATGATTAGCGTAGCCATGGTTTTGGTTTTCTCAGGGCTGATTGCTTGGGACAACCAAAAAATTCGCTATGCCTATGAGCAATCACAAGGTCGTGTAGCGACAGGTTGGGTTGTGTCAATGGCTCTTAGTATCTATCTTGATTTTATCAATCTTTTCCTAAGTATTCTACGTATCTTTGGTCGCAATGACTAGAAGGTCCCTAACATCAGTGTTCGAAGGAGCACTGATTTTTTCGTATTTGCTCTTTCCTTTTCTTGGAAATAGGTGTATAATGCTTTTAATTAATTTTTTGAGGAGTAGTTTATGAAGAAAAGTTTTATTCATCAACAAGAAGAGATTTCCTTTGTCAAAAACACTTTTACCCAGTATTTGAAAGATAAGTTAGAAGTTGTCGAAGTTCAAGGTCCTATCTTGAGTAGGGTCGGCGATGGTATGCAGGACAACTTATCAGGTGTGGAGAATGCCGTATCGGTCAAGGTTCTCCAAATCCCTGATGCTACTTATGAAGTGGTGCACTCACTTGCTAAATGGAAACGTCATACTTTGGCCCGTTTTGGTTTCGGTGAGGGAGAGGGTCTTTTTGTCCACATGAAGGCCCTTCGTCCAGACGAAGATTCGCTGGATGCGACCCACTCTGTTTATGTTGACCAGTGGGACTGGGAGAAAGTTATCCCAAATGGTAAGCGTAACATCGCTTATCTAAAAGAAACAGTTGAGAAGATTTACAAGGCTATTCGTCTTACTGAGCTAGCTGTTGAAGCCCGCTATGACATCGAATCAATCTTGCCAAAACAAATCACTTTTATCCACACAGAAGAGTTGGTAGAACGCTACCCAGACTTGACACCAAAAGAGCGTGAAAATGCTATTTGTAAAGAATTTGGAGCAGTCTTCTTGATCGGTATCGGTGGTGAATTACCAGACGGTAAACCGCATGATGGACGTGCACCAGACTACGATGACTGGACAAGTGAGTCTGAAAATGGCTACAAGGGTCTAAATGGTGATATTCTTGTCTGGAATGAGTCTCTGGGTGGAGCCTTTGAGTTGTCTTCTATGGGAATCCGTGTAGACGAAGAAACGCTTCGCCGTCAGGTTGCCATCACAGGTGATGAAGACCGTTTAGAATTGGAATGGCACAAGGCTTTGTTGAACGGCCTATTCCCATTGACAATCGGTGGAGGAATTGGACAATCTCGGATGGCCATGTTCCTACTTCGCAAGAAACACATCGGAGAGGTGCAAACAAGTGTTTGGCCTCAAGAAGTCCGCGATACTTACGAAAATATTTTGTAGAGAATCGAACCGCAAGGTTCGGTTTTCTTTCTCTTTTCGCCCATAATTTGGTATAATAAACGGTATGAAAATCGTATCAGGAATCTATGGGGGACGTCCCCTCAAGACACTAGAAGGAAAGACGACAAGACCTACTTCGGATAAGGTTAGGGGAGCCATTTTTAACATGATTGGTCCCTACTTTGAAGGGGGACGAGTCTTGGACCTGTATGCAGGTAGTGGTGGTCTATCTATCGAGGCAGTCTCGCGTGGCATGTCCAGCGCTGTTTTGGTGGAGCGCGACCGTAAGGCTCAGGCTATCGTGGCTGAAAATATTCAGATGACCAAGGAAGTTGGAAAATTTCAACTCCTCAAGATGGATGCGGAACGAGCCTTGGAACAGGTATCTGGGGAATTCGACCTCATTTTCTTAGACCCTCCTTATGCCAAGGAACAAATCGTAGCAGATATTGAAAAAATGGCTGAGAGAGAGCTTTTTTCTGAAGATGTTATGGTGGTTTGTGAGACAGATAAAATGGTAGAACTTCCAGAAGAAATTGCCTGCCTGGGTATCTGGAAGGAAAAAATTTATGGAATTAGTAAGGTGACAGTTTATGTCAGATAAGATTGGCTTATTCACAGGCTCATTTGATCCGATGACAAATGGGCATCTGGATATCATTGAACGGGCGAGCAGACTCTTTGATAAGCTCTATGTCGGTATTTTTTTTAATCCCCACAAACAAGGATTTCTTCCTATCGAAAATCGTAAACGGGGGTTAGAAAAGGCTTTGAAACATTTGGAAAATGTTGAAGTTGTGTCTTCTCATGATGAATTGGTGGTTGATGTCGCAAAAAGACTGGGGGCTACTTGTCTAGTGCGTGGTTTGAGGAATGCAGCGGATTTGCAATATGAAGCCAGTTTTGATTACTACAACCATCAGCTGTCTCCTGATATAGAGACCATATATTTACATAGTCGACCTGAACATCTCTATCTCAGTTCATCAGGCGTTAGAGAGCTTTTGAAATTTAGTCAGGATATTGCTTGCTATGTTCCTTATAGTATTTTGGAGGAAATAAGAAATGAAAAAAAAGATTAGATGGCCCTTATATGTCATTGCGGCCTTAATTGTGACTTTCTTGGCATTTGTAGTGCCCTTGCCCTATTATATAGAGGTTCCAGGTGGTTCGGAAGATATTCGCCAAGTCCTTAAAGTCAATGACACAGAAGATAAGGAAGCTGGTGCCTATCAATTCGTTACGGTTGGTATCCAGCGCGCTACTTTAGCCCATATGATTTATGCTTGGTTGACGCCTTTTACAGATATTCGTAGTGCCCAAGAGACTACAGGTGGTTCTTCCGATGTGGAATTTATGCGGATTAATCAATTCTACATGCAAACATCGCAAAATATGGCCAAATATCAAGGGCTAAAAACAGCTGGTAAAGATATCGAACTCAAATACCTTGGGGTTTATGTCTTGACTGTGACGGATAATTCGACCTTTAAAGGGATTCTCAACATCTCTGATACGGTCACAGCAGTCAATGATCAAACCTTTGACAGTTCCAAAGACTTGATTGATTACGTCAATTCTCAAAAACTAGGGGACTCCGTCAAGGTCACCTATGAAGAGGATGGGCAAACCAAGTCTGCAGAAGGTAAGATTATCACCTTGGAAAATGGCAAAAATGGGATTGGAATCGGTTTGATTGACCGTACGGAAGTGACCAGTGATGTCCCAATTCGCTTTTCAACAGCTGGTATCGGTGGTCCAAGTGCAGGTCTCATGTTTAGTCTGGCCATCTATACTCAAATAGCTGACCCTGGTCTTCGTAATGGTCGTATCGTTGCCGGTACAGGTACCATTGATCGCGATGGGAATGTGGGGGACATTGGAGGTATTGATAAGAAAGTTGTTGCTTCGGCTAGAGAAGGTGCTGCTATTTTCTTTGCCCCGGATAACCCTGTTAGCGAAGAAGAACAAAAAGCGCATCCTGATGCTAAAAACAACTACCAAACAGCCCTAGAAGCAGCCAAAACAATCAAGACTGATATGAAAATCGTGCCAGTTAAAACCCTACAAGATGCAATTGATTACTTGAAAAACAATCCCTAGTTTTAAGTTAAGTTTCCAAACTAGCGCACAAACAGAGAAGATGGTATAATAGTCAAATGGTTCAATTATTATTCACTCTAAGCAGTCACATGCTCTTTATTTACGTGAGTTTTTACCTTTTAAAGGATCTTGTTCGATGGGAAAAGGTTTTAAAAGTGACAGCTGAGAATACAGGAAAAGTTCGTTTACTAGTAGCCTTTTTTAGCATTGTAATGGGCTACATCATGAGTTCTTTCTTTATCAGCCTATATCAGTTGTGGCAAGAAGCGTTTAGAGGATTATTATAAAATCAAGAGTAAAGGAAATAAGTATGGAAAAAATTGTGGTTCAAGGTGGCGATAATCGTCTGGTAGGAAGTGTTACGATCGAAGGAGCAAAGAATGCAGTCTTACCCTTGTTGGCAGCGACAATTCTAGCAAGTGAAGGAAAGACTGTTTTGCAGAACGTTCCTATCTTGTCAGATGTTTTCACTATGAATCAGGTGGTTCGTGGTTTAAATGCCAAGGTGGATTTTAATGAAGAAGATCATCTTGTTGAGGTGGACGCGACTGGCGATATCACTGAGGAAGCTCCTTACAAATATGTCAGCAAGATGCGCGCATCTATCGTTGTCTTGGGGCCAATCCTTGCCCGTGTAGGCCATGCCAAGGTATCCATGCCAGGTGGTTGTACGATTGGTAGTCGCCCTATTGATCTTCATTTGAAAGGTCTAGAAGCTATGGGGGCTAAGATCAGTCAGACAGCTGGTTATATCGAAGCCAAGGCTGATCGCTTACATGGAGCTCATATCTATATGGACTTCCCAAGTGTTGGTGCTACTCAGAACTTGATGATGGCAGCGACTCTAGCTGATGGGGTGACAGTGATTGAAAATGCTGCGCGTGAGCCTGAGATTGTTGACCTAGCCATTCTCCTCAATGAAATGGGAGCTAAGGTTAAGGGTGCTGGTACAGAGACCATTACCATTACCGGTGTTGAGAAACTTCATGGTACGACTCACAATGTAGTCCAAGACCGTATCGAAGCCGGAACCTTTATGGTAGCTGCTGCCATGACTGGTGGTAATGTCTTGATTAAAGACGCTGTCTGGGAGCACAACCGTCCCTTGATTGCCAAATTGCTTGAAATGGGAGTGGAAGTGACAGAGGAGTCTGAAGGAATTCGAGTTCGATCTCAACTAGAAAATTTAAAAGCTGTTCATGTGAAAACCTTGCCCCACCCAGGTTTTCCAACGGATATGCAGGCCCAATTTACAGCCTTGATGACCGTCGCAAAAGGGGAATCAACTATGGTGGAGACAGTTTTCGAAAATCGTTTCCAACATCTAGAAGAAATGCGTCGCATGGGCTTGCACTCTGAGATTATCCGTGATACAGCTCGTATTGTTGGTGGTCAACCTTTGCAGGGGGCAGAAGTTCTTTCAACTGACCTTCGTGCCAGTGCTGCCTTGATTTTGACAGGTTTGGTAGCACAAGGAAAAACTGTAGTTGGTAAATTGGTTCACTTGGATAGAGGTTACTACCGTTTCCATGAGAAGTTGGCACAGCTAGGTGCTAAGATTCAGCGGATTGAGGCAAGTGATGAAGATGAATAAGAAATCAAGCTACGTAATCAAGCGTTTACTTCTAGTCATTTTGGTACTGTTTTTAGGTGCTCTAGCCCTAGGTATCGGCTTAATGGTAGGTTATGGAATCTTGGGCAAGGGTCAAGATCCATGGGCTATCCTGTCTCCAGCAAAATGGCAGGAATTGATTCATAAATTTACAGGAAATTAGGCTGGAGAACCAGTCTTTTTCTAGAGATAAGGAGAAAAATGGATAAAAAAACAAGACAGACACTGATCGGGCTGCTAGTGTTATTGCTTTTATCTGCGGGAAGCTATTATATCAAGCAGATGCAGTCGACAGCTAATAGTCCTAAAACAAAGGTTAGTCAGAGAAAACAAGCGTCGGAAGCTCCTAGTCAAGCATTGGCAGAGAGTGTTTTAACAGACGCGGTCAAGAGTCAAATAAAAGGGAGCCTGGAGTGGAATGGCTCAGGTGCTTTTATCGTCAATGGTAATAAAACAAATCTAGATGCCAAGGTTTCAAGTAAGCCTTATGCTGATAATAAAACAAAGACAGTGGGCAAGGAAACGGTACCAACCGTAGCTAATGCCCTCTTGTCTAAGGCTACTCGTCAGTACAAGAATCGTGAAGAAACTGGGAATGGTTCGACTTCATGGACTCCTCCAGGCTGGCATCAGGTTAAGAATCTAAAGGGTACTTATACCCATGCGGTTGATAGAGGTCACTTGTTAGGCTATGCCTTAATCGGTGGCTTGGATGGTTTTGATGCCTCGACAAGCAATCCTAAAAACATTGCTGTTCAAACGGCCTGGGCAAATCAGGCGCAAGCCGAGGATTCGACTGGTCAAAACTACTATGAAAGTATGGTACGTAAGGCCTTGGATAAAAACAAGCGTGTCCGTTACCGTGTAACCCTTTACTACGCTTCGAATGAGGATTTGGTTCCTTCAGCTTCACAGATTGAAGCCAAGTCTTCAGACGGAGAATTGGAATTTAATGTTCTAGTTCCCAATGTTCAAAAGGGGCTTCAATTGGATTACCGAACTGGAGAAGTGACTGTTACTCAGTAAAATATAACATAAACTCCTATGTCACTTGTGGATATAGGAGTTCTTTCTTACTAGTTTAAGCAGGGCTACAATAGACACTGATACTCAATGAAAATCAAAGTGCAAACTAGGAAGCTAGCCGCAGGTTGCTCAAAGCACAGTTTTGAGGTTGCAGATAAAGCTGACGTGGTTTGAAGAGATTTTCGAAGAGTATGGGAAAAATAATATGTACTGGACTATATTTTGTGATATAATAAAGGATAAGATACTATTTTAGGAGAAGAACTATGGAAGACCCAAGTAGTCAGAATTTGTTGCTACAATTTGTTTTATTGTTTATCTTGACGGTGTTAAATGCCTTTTTCTCAGCCACAGAAATGGCCATGGTGTCACTAAATCGTGCGCGGGTTGAACAAAAGGCAGAAGAAGGAGATAGACGCTATATCCGTCTGCTGAAGGTACTAGAAAATCCTAACCACTTTTTATCAACCATTCAAGTAGGGATTACCCTGATTACAATCTTATCAGGGGCGAGTTTGGCAGAAACTCTGGGACGAGAAATTGCATCTTGGCTTGGAAATGGCGAAACAGCTTATGCCGTAGCAAGTTTTCTATCTTTAGCATTTTTGACTTATATTTCCATCGTTTTTGGGGAATTATACCCTAAGAGAATCGCTCTTAATCTAAAGGATGCCTTGGCGATTCGTACAGCGCCAGTTATCATTGGGCTTGGGAAACTAGTTAGTCCCTTTGTTTGGCTCTTATCTGCATCTACCAATCTCTTGAGTCGCTTGACTCCGATGACCTTTGACGATGCTGACGAAAAAATGACCCGTGATGAAATTGAGTACATGTTGACAAATAGTGAAGAAACACTAGATGCTGACGAAATTGAGATGTTACAAGGGATTTTTTCACTAGATGAACTGATGGCCAGAGAAGTCATGGTTCCTCGAACGGATGCCTTTATGGTCGATATTCAGGATGATAGTCAAACCATCATCCAAAGTATTTTAAAACAAAATTATTCTCGTATCCCTGTCTATGATGGAGACAAGGATAACGTGATTGGAATCATTCACACCAAGAGTCTCCTTAATGCGGGCTTTGTGGACGGTTTTGACAATATTGTTTGGAAGAAAATCTTACAAGATCCACTTTTTGTTCCTGAAACTATTTTTGTGGATGACTTATTAAAAGAACTGCGCAATACTCAAAGACAAATGGCAATCTTGCTAGATGAATACGGTGGGATGGCTGGTTTGGTGACCCTGGAAGACCTCTTAGAGGAAATCGTTGGGGAAATCGATGACGAAACAGATAAGGCTGAAATCGAAGTTCATAAAATTGGAGAAGATACTTATATTGTTCAAGGTACCATGAATCTCAATGCATTTAATGACTACTTTGATGTTGAACTGGAAAGTGATGACGTTGATACCATCGCTGGTTACTATTTGACAGGGGTTGGGACCATTCCAACGACCGAGAAACTCAGTTATGAATTAGTCAGCCAAAACAAAAAGCTTATCCTAACCAATGATAAAGTGAAAAATGGACGTGTTACCAAGGTAAAAGTCCAAATTACCGAAGTTGAAATAGAAGAAGAAACAGAGTAAACTAGAGGCTTTTGTCACCAGGCGTGACGAAGCTTTTTTCAGTTGATTTCAAAAGGAAATTGTGTCCTCGAAAAACTCAGCCCCAAACTTGCCCCAAAAGTTTTTTAAAGTTATACGTATTTATTCAAGGAAAAAGAAAAAAAGCCCTTTAAATTGGGCTTTCTGTTTAAATGAAACCTGATAAATCAAGTTAAAGAAGGCGGTAGACGGATTTGAACCGACGATCAAGCTTTTGCAGAGCCGTGCCTTACCACTTGGCTATACCGCCTTAACGTTTATTATTATACCTTGAAAATGATTTTCAGTCAATAGCTTTTTCAGATTTTTTGTATCAATAAGCCTAAATATTCTGAAAATTCGTTTACTTTTCTTGAAATCTATGATATAATTGATGATAACCTATACTTTATTTATAAGAGGAGTAAATAAATGAAAAAAAGTCAAGTGCTTGCTGTAGCGGGAGCTACCTTATTAGCGTCAGGAGTTCTAGCTGCGTGTTCAAACACTAGTTCAAATAATGCTAAACTAGCAAAAGATTACCAATATGTTTATCAAACAGATCCAGAAACCTTGGATTATATCGTCAGCAATATCGATTCAACATCATTCGTCACAACAAATGCTGTAGATGGTTTGTTGGCTAATGATAAATATGGTAACCTGGTTCCTTCTATTGCTGAATCATGGACAGTTTCAAAAGATGGTTTGACTTATACCTATAAAATCCGTAAGGATGCTAAATGGGTGACAGCAGAGGGAGAAGAATACGCTCCTGTAACTGCTAAAGACTTCGTTACTGGTTTGAAACACGCCGTAGATGGAAAATCAAAAGGACTTTCAATCGTTAGCTCTTCTATTAAGGGATTAGAAGCCTATATCAAGGGTGAAACAAGCGATTTTTCAACCGTTGGAGTAAAAGCGCTTGATGATCAAACACTAGAATATACTTTGAACCAGCCAGAAACTTTCTGGAATGACAAGACCACTAGTGGTATTTTGATGCCGGTTAATGAAGAATTCTTAACTTCAAAAGGGGAAGGTTTTGGTGCCCCAACCGATGCTAACTCTATTCTTTATAACGGTCCATTTGTCTTAAAATCTGTAACTCCAAAATCATCTATCGAGATGGCTAAAAATGATGCTTACTGGGACAAAGAAAATGTAAAAATTGAGAACGTTAAGTTCACTTTCTGGGATGGTAAGGACCAAGATGTGATTGCTAAAGGTTTTGCCGATGGTCAATATAGCAAGGCCCGTATCTTCCCTACAAGTTCTACATATGAAAAATATGCAGCTGACTTTAAAGATAACATTTACTTTAATGAACCAGGTGCGGGTGTTGCAACTGTCAGCTTGAATTATGGCCGTACAACCTATAACCACACTGCCAAAACAAGTGATGCTCAAAAGACATCTACTCAGAAAGCATTGCTAAACAAGGAATTCCGTCAAGCCTTGAACTTTGCTGTCGATCGCAATTCTTACTCAGCTCAAACAAATGGTACTGATGGAGCTGCAGTAGCCATCCGTAATACGTTTGCACCTTATAATCTTCAAGTTGGTAAGAAAACATTTGGTGAATTGGTACAAGATAGCTTGGCTAAGACAAATTCTTCTACTTGGTCAAACGTGTCTCTAGCAGATTCTCAAAATGGACTTTACAATGAAGAAAAAGCGAAAGAAGTCTTTGCTAAAGCAAAATCAAGCCTACAAGTTGAAGGTGTTGAATTCCCAATCCACTTGGATGCCTTGGTTATCCAAGAATCAACAGCGGTTGTAAACCGTGTTCAATCATTGAAACAATCAATTGAAAAAGTATTGGGTTCAGATAATGTTGTTGTAGACTTACAACAAATGACTCAAGCAGAAGCTTTACCAATTTCATTTAGCGCTCCAACAGCTAAAGAGCAAGACTGGGATATCCATACCTTGCTAGGATGGAACCCTGACTATCAAGATCCTTCTACTTTCTTGGATCAATTCGTCCTTAAGGGAGGAAGCACTCGTCTTTACCTTGGTATTGACCAAAACACAGATGCATCAGTAGTAAGCAAACTTGGTTTAGCTGACTATGGAAAATTACTTGATGACGCAAACAGCGAAAACCAAGATGTTCAAAAACGTTATGAAAAATACGCGGTGGCACAAGCTTGGTTGACTGACAATGCTTTGACAATTCCAGTAATGGCTTCTCCAAAAGAAACAGCCGTTTCATATGTTTCAAAAGTTCTACCATTTAGCTCTTCATATTCAGTAGCCGGCCTTAAAGGTGAAAATTCAGGATACTTGAAGTACACTGAAGTTGGTGAAAAAGCAATCACCAAAGAAGAGTATGAAAAAGCTCGTGAAAAATGGTTGAAAGAAAAGACTGAGTCAAACGAGAAAGCTCAAAAAGAATTGGCAAGTCATGTGAAGTAAATAATTTTCAATAGAACTTTCTCTCCATGAGGAGAAGGTTCTTTTGGGATTTTTAAAGGAAATGATATGAAAAAATATATTTTTATGCGTGTTTTGCGGTCATTGGTTTCTATCTTCTTAGTAACAACCTTGACTTACACGATTATCTATACAATGGTTCCTCGAAAATTGATTTTCAAACAGGATACCAACTATAACAAGATTGCTACAACTGCTGATAAACGTGATAACTATGAGAATACCGTTTATGAGCGTATGGGCTATATCGAGTACTACGATACCAAAGAGTTGCAAGAAAAAGCTAGCCAGATGGATGCTTCTGTAACAGTTGAAGCCAATGATACCAACAAGGCTATCTATGAAAAATACATCAAACAAATCGGTCATGGTTGGACCCTGGGAGAATTTACTGAAAGTGGCCAATTCTACGCTACACGTGAAATTCCAATTTTTGAACGTGTGTTTAAATTCTATGCAAACTTGCTTGATATCGACCACACAAACAAGATTCAGGACCCAGAAAATCCAAATTTGGAGCGTTATTTGCGTTTTGAAAATGATCCCGCTATCGGCTGGTCTCTGGTAGGTTCAGGGACTAAACACAAGTACCTCTTGTACTTCAATAGTCAGTTCCCATTTGTTCACCAAAACTTTGTGAACTTGAATTTGGGTGATTCATATCCAACTTATGCTAATACTCCTGTGCTTCAAGTTATCACACAAGGACAAGGTCAAACTAAGACATCAGAAGTGCAATTCCCAACTGGTAAGAAAACATCTTCAGTTAATATCTACTCAAGAACCTACAAATCGCCTAGTCAGGCTGATTCTCGTGAAGTAGCTAACTATGGGAAAGATGACCCATATACTGCAACTGAAAGCAACTACCAATATCCTTCTATGATTGCTAGCTCTGCAGTCGTTGGATTGATTGGTTTGGTGATTTCTTATGCGATTGCCGTGCCACTTGGTTCAGCTATGGCTCGCTTCAAGAATACTTGGATTGATAGCTTCTCAACAGGGTTTTTGACCTTCTTGATGGCCCTTCCAACCATTGCCTTGGTTTACATTGTTCGTTTGATTGGATCATCAATTGGTCTTCCAGATTCATTCCCTATCTTGGGTGCTGGAGATTGGCGTTCGTATGTTTTACCAGCAGTTATCCTTGGTTTATTGGGTGCTCCTGGTACAGCTATTTGGATTCGTCGTTACATGATTGACTTGCAATCACAGGACTTTGTTCGTTTTGCTCGTGCAAAAGGTTTGTCTGAAAAAGAAATTTCAAACAAACACATCTTTAAAAATGCCATGGTTCCGCTGGTTTCAGGAATTCCTGGTGCTGTTATCGGGGTTATCGGTGGTGCAACCCTTACTGAAACAGTCTTCGCTTTCCCAGGTATGGGTAAAATGTTGATTGACTCTGTAAAAGCATCTAATAACTCTATGGTCGTAGGTCTTGTCTTCATCTTTACATGTATTTCTATCTTCTCACTTCTTTTGGGAGATATTTGGATGACTATTATTGACCCACGTATTAAATTGACTGAGAAAGGAGGCAAATAATGTCTACAATCGATAAAGAAAAATTTCAGTTCGTAAAACGTGACGATTTTGCCTCTGAAGCCATTGATGCGCCAGCCTATTCATACTGGGGCTCAGTGTTTAGACAATTTATGAAGAAGAAATCAACTGTAGTCATGTTGGGAATCTTGGTAGCTATCATTTTGATGAGTTTCATCTACCCAATGTTTTCTAAGTTTGATTTCAATGATGTCAGCAAAGTAAACGACTTTAGTGCTCGTTATATCAAGCCAAATGCTGAGCATTGGTTCGGTACAGACAGTAACGGTAAATCTCTCTTTGACGGTGTCTGGTTCGGAGCTCGTAACTCTATCCTCATTTCT
Organism: Streptococcus sp. CL6.22; assembly: GCF_049738055.1. Taxonomy (GTDB): domain Bacteria; phylum Bacillota; class Bacilli; order Lactobacillales; family Streptococcaceae; genus Streptococcus; species Streptococcus mitis_DJ. The sequence goes on from NZ_JBKOTV010000013.1 coordinate 69,341, forward strand.
GTGATTGCGACAGTGATTAACTTGGTTATCGGTGTTTTTGTCGGTGGTATTTGGGGAATTTCAAAATCAGTTGACCGTGTGATGATGGAAGTTTATAATGTCATCTCAAACATCCCATCTCTTTTGATTGTCATTGTCTTGACTTACTCAATCGGAGCTGGATTCTGGAATCTGATTTTTGCTATGAGTGTGACTACTTGGATTGGTATTGCTTACTCAATTCGTATTCAGATCATGCGTTATCGTGACTTGGAGTATAACCTTGCTTCACGTACACTTGGAACACCAACCTTTAAGATTGTTGTAAAAAACATTATGCCACAATTGGTATCTGTTATCGTTACGACGACATCTCAAATGCTTCCAGCCTTTATCTCATACGAAGCTTTCCTTTCATTCTTTGGACTTGGATTGCCGATTACAGTTCCAAGTTTAGGTCGTTTGATTTCAGATTACTCTCAGAACGTAACGACAAATGCATACCTCTTCTGGATTCCATTGACAACTCTTGTCTTGGTATCCTTATCCCTTTTCGTAGTTGGTCAAAACTTAGCGGATGCTAGTGATCCACGTACACATAGATAGGAGTAGAAATGACAAAAGAAAAAAATGTAATTTTGACTGCTCGCGATATTGTCGTGGAATTTGACGTTCGTGACAAAGTATTGACAGCCATTCGCGGCGTTTCCCTTGAACTAGTTGAAGGAGAAGTATTAGCCTTGGTAGGTGAGTCAGGATCAGGAAAATCTGTTTTGACAAAGACTTTCACAGGTATGCTTGAAGAAAATGGTCGCATTGCCCAAGGTAGCATTGACTACCGTGGTCAAGATTTGACAGCTTTATCTTCTCACAAGGATTGGGAACAAATTCGTGGCGCTAAGATTGCGACTATCTTCCAAGATCCAATGACTAGTTTGGACCCAATTAAAACAATTGGTAGTCAGATTACAGAAGTTATTGTAAAACACCAAGGAAAAACAGCTAAAGAAGCGAAAGAATTGGCCATTGACTACATGAATAAGGTTGGGATTCCAGATGCAGATAGACGTTTTGATGAATACCCATTCCAATATTCTGGAGGAATGCGTCAACGTATCGTTATTGCGATTGCTCTTGCCTGCCGACCTGATGTCTTGATTTGTGATGAGCCAACGACTGCCTTGGATGTGACCATCCAAGCTCAGATTATTGATTTGTTGAAATCTTTACAAAACGAGTACCATTTCACAACAATCTTTATCACCCACGACCTTGGTGTGGTGGCAAGTATTGCAGATAAGGTAGCGGTTATGTATGCAGGAGAAATCGTTGAGTATGGAACTGTTGAGGAAGTCTTCTATGACCCTCGCCATCCATATACATGGAGTCTCTTGTCTAGCTTGCCTCAGCTTGCTGATGATAAAGGGGATCTTTACTCAATCCCAGGAACACCTCCGTCACTTTATACTGACCTGAAAGGGGATGCCTTTGCCTTGCGTTCTGACTATGCAATGCAAATTGACTTCGAACAAAAAGCTCCTCAATTCTCAGTATCAGAGACACATTGGGCTAAAACTTGGCTACTTCATGAGGATGCTCCAAAAGTAGAAAAACCAGCTGTGATTGCAAATCTCCATGATAAGATTCGTGAAAAAATGGGATTTGCCCATCTGGCTGACTAGGAGGAAGGAAATGTCTGAAAAATTAGTAGAAATCAAAGATTTAGAAATTTCCTTCGGTGAAGGAAGTAAGAAGTTTGTCGCAGTTAAAAATGCTAACTTCTTTATCAACAAGGGAGAAACTTTCTCGCTTGTAGGTGAGTCAGGTAGTGGGAAAACAACTATTGGTCGTGCCATCATCGGTCTTAATGATACAAGTAATGGGGATATCATTTTTGATGGTCAAAAGATTAATGGTAAGAAATCGCGTGAACAAGCTGCAGAATTGATTCGTCGTATCCAGATGATTTTTCAAGATCCTGCCGCAAGTTTGAATGAACGTGCGACTGTTGATTATATTATTTCTGAAGGTCTTTACAATCATCATCTGTTCAAGGATGAAGAAGAACGTAAAGAGAAAGTTAAAAATATTATCCGTGAAGTGGGGCTTCTTGCTGAGCACTTGACTCGTTACCCTCATGAATTCTCAGGTGGTCAACGTCAACGTATCGGTATTGCCCGTGCCTTGGTCATGCAACCAGACTTTGTTATTGCGGATGAGCCCATTTCAGCCTTGGACGTTTCTGTGCGTGCTCAAGTCTTGAACTTGCTCAAAAAATTCCAAAAAGAACTTGGTTTGACCTATCTCTTCATCGCCCATGACTTGTCTGTCGTTCGCTTTATTTCAGATCGTATCGCAGTTATTTACAAGGGTGTTATTGTAGAGGTTGCAGAAACAGAAGAATTGTTTAACAATCCAATTCATCCATATACTCAAGCCTTGCTTTCAGCGGTACCAATCCCAGATCCAATCTTGGAACGTAAGAAGGTCTTGAAGGTTTACGACCCAAGTCAACACGACTATGAGACTGATAAGCCATCTATGGTAGAAATCCGTCCAGGTCACTATGTTTGGGCTAACCAAGCCGAATTAGCGCGTTACCAACAAGGGTTAAACTAATAATGGTTTTATAATTTCCATATCAATTTTTATGGGAATTATAAACCTTTTTTTGTTGGACTGATTTGAAAAAATCTTTGAAAGAGTTTTCGAAAGAAATAGAATTCTTAGAAATCATTGAATTATAGTGAGATGAAATAAAATCTGAACAACTTTATTAGGAAAGTCAAATTCATTTCTAGAAAAGGTTTAGAAGTCGCGGCGAATTACTCTAGTTTCAATCTACTATAGTCTAATACTCTTCGAAAATCTCTTCAAACCACGTCAGCGTCTCCTTACCGTATATGTGTGATTGACTTCGTCAGTCTTATCTACAACCTCAAAATACTGTTTTGAGCAACCTGCGGCTAGCTTCCTAGTTTGCTTTTTGATTTTCATTGAGTCTAATATCTACAATGTAAAAAACTCTAGCTATCAGTTCATTGATAGTTAGAGTTTTTCTATTCATATGATTTAAGGAGTTTAAATAAGGCTTCTATTTCTGATGACGGTGTAGCTGATTTAAGGTAAGCGTAATAAACTGTAAAAGTTATCTTATCCTTCGGTATAAGAGGGATTTTTATTAAATCATCATCTTCATCAGAAAGTGCGATATCAGCCAGTAAACTAAGGCCAATCCCTTTCTTTAAAAGTTCTTTAAGAATGACAATATCATCTGTCTTAAAGAATATTTCTGCCTTGTTTTGATGCTTTTGATTAAGCATTTCAAAAGCTTTCAGGTGAACAAAGTGTTCGTCTAAGAGTATAAAGGATTGATCTACTAATTCTTCAAAAGCGAGGGAAGGAACAGTGGCAAAAGGATGGTTCTTAGATAAAACGACATACAGTTCTTTATGAAATAGCTCGTGTGTCTCTATTGAAGGATAATTGAGAGGTTCAATCAAACCGAGTAGGCTTGCATTAAGGCCTCCCTTAAGGAGAAGGTTTAATAACTCTACGGAGCCACCGCGGATAGGACGTATCTTTTTTAAAAAATCGAATTTATCTTTTTCGTTTAAGGCAGCAAAGAGATACTGAATGATAATAGGAGGGAATCCTACAGTAGAGTATTGTGCCAAGGAGCGATTAATTTCTTTGCGAGTAGAAATGACCTCAGGTAAGATCAGTTCTGTATGCTTTAGAAGGATTTGTCCTTGAGGAGTTAGCTTGAAGGAACGATGCGAGGGGTCATGGTGAATCAATTTGCAGTTAAAGTATTCCTCTAAGCGCTTGATAGCATAAGAAATAGATGGTTGGCTGACTTTATGTTGTTTTGCTACTTCCGTATAGGATTGAAGCTGGCAGAGGTCATAAAAATATTGTAGATCTTTTAAATTCATATGGGTTCACTTTCATTAGTTGGAGAAGGAAAATAAGTGGAAAACAGCAGATAAATAATTTTTATCCGTATCCTACAATTTGACTATACGAGTATTCACCAGTTAAAATGTAAGTGAGTCAGGGATCTCAAAGATTATCTAAGATACTCTCAAAAATGACCAACATTTTTTCTCGTTTATCAATAGGGAGCTGTTTAATCTTCATATTGATTCTTTTGAGTGAAAGATTGTCACTCTTATCAGAGGTTGATTCAAGGCTATCAAAATTGAAAAATTCCTCTGGGGTTATTTCTAGGGCGTCAATCACTTTTTCAAGACTGTGAATGGTCAGATTCACATTTTGGTTTTCAAGTTGATTGATATACTTAAGCCCGAGTCCTGCTTGTTCTGAAAGTTCTTCCTGGCTCATTTTATTCTGTGTTCGAAAATATTTCACTTTTTGGGAAATATATTGTTGTAAATAGTTTTTAGTTGTCATATAAATAGAATACAAGTTTTATATGACAAAAAACACCTTAAAAAATACAAAGTATTACATAACATACCTAGATGATATTTATTTTAATTAGGATTGTCAATTTGTATGATTGGTTTATTTTACTCGAAACTTTTAGTAAAGAGAGATCATCGAGAGTTTGATGAGTTCAGAAATTTATAACATATGCGTATACAATTGTATTATTTAAACAACAACGTTTTACGAACAATTCGTTTCATGTGGTATAATATAAGTAAAAAGGAGCTTGCACTATGACTGCACATGATATTTTAAACAATCCTTTCCTCAATAAAGGTACTGCCTTTACCTTAGAGGAGCGAAAGGAACTAGGCCTTATTGGTTTACTGCCACCGTATGTTCAAACGATTGAAGAACAAGCGGCGCAAACTTATGCACAAATGCAAACAAAGGCCAATGATTTGGAAAAACGTCTTTTCCTAATGGAAATTTTTAATACCAACAGGACTCTTTTCTATTACCTCTTTTCTCAACATTTGGAAGAATTCAATCCAATTGTATATGATCCAACCATTGCAGATACGATTGAAGGCTATAGTGATCTTTTTGTAGATCCCCAATATGCGGGATATCTTGATATTAATCATCCTGAAAATATTGAAGCTACTTTGAAAAACGCTGTCGGGGGTCGCGAGATTCGTCTCATTGTTGTAACAGATGCAGAAGGAATCCTTGGAATTGGCGACTGGGGAACAAATGGTGTCGATATTTCTGTTGGGAAATTGATGGTCTATACAGGTGCTGCTGGAATCGATCCTTCGATGGTCCTTCCTTTAGTCATTGATGCAGGGACTAACCGTGAAGAACTTCGTAACAATCCTAATTACTTAGGAAATCGTCACGAACGGGTCCGCGGAGATCGTTACTACGACTTCATTGACCAATTTGTTCAAACAGCAGAACGTCTCTTTCCTAAACTCTACCTTCACTGGGAAGACTTCGGCCGCTTGAATGCTGCCAATATTCTTGAAAAATACCGGAAACAAATTCCGACCTTTAATGATGATATTCAAGGTACAGGAATCGTTACCTTGGGTGGTATCTTCGGTTCGCTGGATATTAGTGGTGAAAAATTAACAGATCAAGTTTATCTCTGCTATGGTGGTGGTACTGCGGGTGCAGGAATTGCCTCTCGTGTTCTTCGTGAAATGGTAAGTGAAGGTCTTTCTGAAGAAGAAGCTTATAAACGTTTCTTTATGGTTGATAAACAAGGTCTTCTCTTTGATGACATGGATGACTTGACACCAGAGCAAAAACCATTTGCTAAGAAACGTGCTGACTTTAGTAACGCAGATAAGTTGACTGACCTGCTTGAAGTAGTGAAGACTGTGAAGCCAACTATTCTTGTAGGAACTTCAACTCAGCCTAATACCTTCACTAAAGAAATAGTAGAAGCTATGTGTGAAAACACAGAACGTCCAATGATCTTCCCTTTGTCAAATCCAACTAAATTGGCAGAAGCTAGTGCCAAAGATTTGATTGAATGGTCAGATGGCAAAGCTTTTGTCGCAACAGGAATTCCTGCTGATACGGTTTCTTATAAAGGTGTAGACTATGTGATTGGTCAAGCAAATAATGCCCTGATTTACCCAGGTCTTGGTCTAGGTATGCTGGCTTCTGAAGCAAGTATTTTGACTGATGAAATGATTGGAGCAGCGGCGCATTCATTGAGTGGTATTGTCAATCCAGGCCAACCAGGAGCTCCTGTCTTGCCACCATTCAAGTATGTAGCAGATGTTTCTATTAAAGTAGCAGAAGCAGTCGCTAAAAAAGCACAAGAGCAAGGTCTTGCACGCGCTAAGGAAACAGATATGGCCAAAGCAGTTCGTGATTTGAAGTGGTATCCAGAGTATAAATAATTCATTTCTGTTGCCTATCCTCGGGATACTTAGCTTATTTTGGATATGTTAGCAATCTACAGAGTTGATAACCGAAAAGTAAAGAGATTGTCGTATTGACTAATGGTTTTAAACAGTATAAAATAACTGTCGATTTTTTGTCCGACTGCCAAGAGTCAGTTTAATACTACACTAAAATCAAAATGCATTATATAATAGTGATATGAAATCAACCAAAGAAGAAATACAAGCCATCAAAACACTTTTAAAAAACTCTAGTACAACTGAATACCATAAAAGTCTTCAAATCGTTCTATTTTGTCTAATGGGCAAATCTTTGAAATTATCCTAAAAGAATTGAAAGAATTATGAAAGAATTTTCGAAAAATTTTAAAAAATTCTGAAATATTCTTGACAGGTGATGAAAAAGGTGGTAAGATAGGAAACATCAAAAAAGAAAGCAGAAAAAGAAATGAATAAGAGACAAGCTGTAACGATGAATCAAAACTTTTACTTTAGCTACTTTAGATAGTGTTTGTAGACATGTCACCATGGATGCAAACAGTTCAAGCAATTTGTTTGTATCTATGTGGCTAAGATTTTTGATTGTGGTCCATATAGATGAATATCTAAATGGACTAGCAAAGTTATAACTTGTTAGATTATTTCAAGCATCCGTTTAGATAGTATCTAGGCGGTTTTTTGTTTTATCTTTTCTGAGAAGGAGTTTCATTATGAAAGTTGTTCGAAAATTACTAGCACCCCTCTTGGTAGTGGGGATTCTCTTGACCTCTTTGATCAGTTTGCATCAGTTGAAGGCAGATAAGAAAAAAGATGTTTTTCGTATCGGTATTTCGCAGTTTATTACTCATCAATCTTTGGACGCTACTAGAGAAGGTTTTGTGGATGAGCTGGCCAAGCAAGGCTATGTTGAAGGGAAAAATATTGAGATTGATTTGCAAAATGCACAGGGAGAACAAAGAAATCTAAAAACCATTTCCCAGCAACTAGCAGAATCTAGTGATGTCGTTCTAGCCATCGCAACGCCTTCTGCTCAGAGCTTGGCCAATACAACACAAACGACACCTGTTATCTTTTCAGCGGTAACAGATCCTGTCAGTGCCAAGTTGGTAGAGTCAAGAGAGCATCCTGGGGGCAATGTAACTGGGACAAGCGATCAGTCATCAGATGCCATTTCAACCCAAATCAATTTGATAAAGAAAGTGTTGCCCAAGGCTAAAACGATTGGAATTCTTTATACTCAGAGCGAGCCAAACTCAGTTGTCCAAAAGGATGAAGCTAAGCGCCTTCTGGAAGAAAAAGGCTTTACCGTTGTTGAAAAAACAATCTTGGACAGTAACAATGTCAAAGCGGCAGCAGAGAGTTTGATGGCAGAAGTGGATATGGTTTTTGTACCAACGGACAATATCATTTCGTCAACCATGGAAACAGTTAAGCAGGTTTCTATTAAACACAAGGTTCCAGTATTCGGTGGCTCAACGGAAATGATTGCGGTTGGTGGTTTGTATAACTACGGTACCAATTATGAAGAATTGGGACGGCAGACAGCCCGCATGTTGATTCGTGTCTTAAAAGGTGAGAAACCAGAAAATATAGCAGTTGAGTTGCCTGAAAAACTGGAATTGCATACCAATCAAGAAATGGCAGATGCACTAGGAATTGATATTAGTAAGTTGGAAAGCAAGGAATAGGGAGGTTTAAGATGAGTTTTGTATTATCTAGTTTATCAGAAGGTTTGTTGTGGTCGATTATGGCCATTGGAGTTTACTTGACTTTCCGTATTTTGGATATTGCGGATATGACTGCTGAAGGAGCCTTTCCTTTGGGGGCAGCTGTCGTTGTATCGCAGATACAGGCAGGGACAAATCCTTGGATTGCGACCTTACTTGCTTTGCTGGCAGGTATGGTAGCTGGTCTTGTATCAGGAATGCTCCACACCAAGATGAAAATCCCAGCTTTCTTGACAGGGATTGTGACCTTGACAGGGCTTTATTCAATCAATATTAAAATCATGGGCAGTGTGCCCAATCTTTCCTTGGGAGATTCTTCAACTGTCTTTAAACAATTGGCGAGCTTGGGGCTGACAAATGAAGAAGCTGTTTTCTCATTCAGTTTGGCCTGTCTCCTACTTGTTTGTTTGGTCTTGACTCTTTTGATGAAAACGGAGATTGGATTGGTCTTGCGTTCGACTGGGGACAATATTCCGATGAGTGAGGCTAATGGGGTCAATGTAGACACCATGAAGATTGTTGGTTACATGATTTCAAATGGTTTGATTGCCCTGTGTGGTTCCTTGTTCGCTCAAAATGATGGATTTTCAGACGTAACCTCTGGGACAGGAACCATCGTTGTTGGTTTGAGTGCAGTTATTATTGCAGAAGTTTTGATACACGACTTGACCATTGGAGGTCGCTTGTTATCTATCGGAATCGGTGCCATTGTTTACCGTTTGATTATTTTAAATATCTATGAAATTCCAAATCTAGATCAAAACCTGGTACGTCTCTTTAATGCAATCTTGCTAGCCTTAGTATTATTTGCACCAGAACTGCAAAAGAGATTAAAGATTCGTGGTTTGAAACTGAGAAATGAATAGGAGGAGAAAGTTATGGCAAGTTTGTTAACACTTGAAAATATTCACAAAACCTTTGAAGCAGGGACGGTCAATGAGAACCATGTCCTCAAAGGATTAGACTTAGAGGTTGAAGAGGGAGATTTTATCTCTGTGATTGGTGGAAATGGAGCAGGGAAATCCACTTTGATGAATATCTTGGCTGGCAATCTATCGGTGGATGAAGGGGACCTTTTATTGGCAGGCAAATCCATTAAAAATCTTAGTGTAAGAAAGAGAGCCAAGGATATTGCCCGTGTTTTTCAAGATCCTAAGATGGGAACAGCTTCTCGTTTGACGATTGAGGAGAATATGGCTATTGCCTTGAGACGTGGGCAGAAGAGAGGGCTTGGTTGGGGCGTGAAGGAGAAGGAGAGAATCCAGTTCCAAGAGGCCTTGAAAGAGTTGAATATTGGCCTTGAAAATCGCTTGAAAGTGGATACCCAATACCTTTCAGGAGGACAAAGACAGGCCTTGACCCTAGTCATGGCAGCTCTGGTGAAACCTAAACTTTTGCTTTTGGATGAACACACTGCGGCGCTTGATCCGAAAACGAGTCAAATGGTGATGGACTTGACGCAAAAGATTGTGGAACACCATCAGTTGACGACTTTGATGATTACCCACGATATGAACCATGCGATTGAGTACGGCAATCGTATCATTATGCTCTATCAGGGTAAGATAGTGGTGGATGTCAAGGGAGAGGAGAAAAAGCATCTGACGGTTGAAAATCTCATGCATCTCTTCCAGAAAAATAGTGGTCAAAGTCTGGTCAGTGATGAATTGGTTTTGGGATAAAGAAAAAGGCTGAGATCT
>NZ_JBKOTV010000014.1:0-68593 GCF_049738055.1 Streptococcus sp. CL6.22
AAAAAGTCTGCTGATTGTAATCAGACAGACTCCATTTTATTCTTATTTAATCTTGAAGAATTGAACAATTGCCACAATACCTTGATAAATAAAGACAAAGGCAATGGTGTAACTAATATAGAGACCGGTCATCAATGGGTGTCCCATCATGATTAAACCTGCTACGATTCCTAAAATCCCCATCCAAACTAGAGGGGTACCTACCGATTTATCCGTCTTACGAACCTTGAAACCAACGATAGTTTTTGTAATACCATTTGTCAAGGCCCATAAAGAAATGATAAATGGTACAAATGTTACCATTTCAATAAAGCTACCTGAGAACAAGGTAAGAGCGAGGATGAGGGTAACAATTCCTCCAAATAAATTCCAGCCATGCTTTTCTTCTGATTTGAAGTATTGTACAATCTCAGAAATCCCTTGAACTGCAAATACAAGTGCAAACCAGAAAGTCATGGAAGCCAAGCTAATAAGAGGATGTGCAAACATATTAAAACCTACAAAAACTGCAAAAATACCCGCAATTAGTAACAACCATTTCCAAATTTTCGACATTATTTTTCTCCTTTTTTAGAGGAATCTTCCTCTAGTATTCCATAAATCATCATATCCAAAACCTGTGATAATTGATGTTCATATCCTGAAACCAAGTCAGGCAAACTGCTATCTGACGAAACAGTTAAATAATAGGAACGAAACATATCCTGAATCAATCGCAGATAGTCCATAGCTCGTTTCTCATCAATATGCTCTTTCAGTTTGGATTCTGATATAAGTTTTTGACAAACTTGTTCATTCAAGTCCAAAAAGATAGCTTTTGGATTCTGATATAAGTTTTTGACAAACTTGTTCATTCAAGTCCAAAAAGATAGCTTTCTGTGGTGCAATGTCTGCTTCCAATTCTTCTGGTGTCGCAATCATTGCCTCAAAGAAAATGTGGCTATGTTCTGGGTATTGCTGATAAAATTGGTGACGTCTTTCCATATAATCAGCTAAGGAGGGCACTTGACCTTCCACCCCCAGAAACACTGCCAAAGCTTTCTCAAAACTCTCCTGAAAACAAGTTAGATAGAGGTCTGATTTCCCTGAAAAATTATGATACAAAACTCCTTTGGAAATACCATCCACTTTACAAAGTTCATTGATGACAAAACCTTGATAGCCTTTTGTAGCAAATTCAAACAAAGCAGCGGTAATGATTTTCTCTCTTCGTAGTCTTGTTTTTTCTTCTTTTCTCATGTATTTATCTCTACATTTTTGAATTATAAACCGATTGGTCTGAAATGTCAAGCAACTTTCTCAAAAATTTAACAGTCTGCTGATTGTAGCCATCATAAACAGACTGGAATCCAGTCTCAAACATATAATATACACATTCTTCGCTAAATGTTTTCACGGATATTCAAGAGTATGATAAAGGCAGCTAGAAGAAATAGCAATAAAACAAAGCTAACTGCCAGAGTTCCAAAGCTAGTAGCAATGGTTACCAAAGCTATTGTAAATAAGCTAGGTAAAACAACTGTAATGGCACCGATAGAGGATTGAACTGCTCCCATTGACTCCTCAGGTATTTGTTTAAAAATGAGTTCCTGTAATCGAGGAGAGAGGATACCTGCGAAAAAGGCATCCAAGGCACTAAAGATAAGAATCCAGTCAAAACGAACTGCCACAAAGCCAACTAAAAGGAGTAATTGGATAATAAGCGAGGCATATAGGGCTAGTTTTATGGAGATTGTATTCTTCAGATAGCCACTCACAAGGCTTCCGACAATAAGGGCTGACAATTCAAGGGTGGATAACAAGGCAAGAGATTGACCTGTTTGTAAATTCAAAAAGGGCTGATTCCTCAAAAACAGAGTAGAAACAGGAACTGTAACATTTATCACTGCTTGACTAATAGAGATAATAAACAAAACCAAGAGCACCTTATTCATATTCCATATCAATTTTGATGATTGGAGCAGATGCTGGCAAAAGGATTTTACAGAGAGTCCTTCTTGATAGCTAATCGTTTTTTCTACTTTCAAGAGGTCTGTTTTTATGAAAAGAATACCTAAAAATGCGATTAAAAAGGTCAGAGCATTCAGTAAGGAAATAGACTGGATAGATAGAATACCTAGTAAGACTCCTCCTAGAATATTACTGATTGTTTTCACTAAACTAACAGTTGACTGTTTAAATCCAATAGCTTCTGCCAGATGGTCTTGCCCAATAATTCTAATGAAAATCGGAGTGAGCATGGCGCCTGAAAAATAACTCAATGTGTCAGATAAGAGGTTAATCAGACAAATAAATGCTACTAATAACAAGGAAAAGGACTGCCCTGAAAGTGATAAAGAAACGATAGAGTAAAGCAAAAATTTTGCAAAACTAATCATTGTATATTTTAGGACACGATGATGTTGAAAATCCGCCAAAACTCCCAGAAAGATTTGCAGAACTTGAGGAAGGGTTTCTGAAATCGTGATCAGTAAAATCGCCAAAGGGGCAAAAGATGCATCTGCCACATAATTCAAAAAGGCCAGATAAAAAATCGTATCCCCAACCGTTGAAATCCACTGGTTGATGGTTAATTGCCTAAAATTTCTATTTTGAAGAAATACTTTCATCACAACTCCTTTTAAAGTTCCAGTGTATAGAAAACAAGACTTGGTTTAATATTGAACTCCAAGCCTTGCTCATATTCAGATTCATCCATTATATGATGTTCATGCCGTATTTTATAATAAATCATATCTTAAAAATACCAGACCACACTATTCCCTGCTTGTATTTAGCTTCTTTCTTTTGGACAAATTTTGCTAAATCCAACAACTCTGTCGGCGGTTCACCTTTAAAGCTCAACAATTCTTTAGAGACGGCAAAAGAAAGACGTACAGCTAACAAATCTTCATTAGTACTAGAGAACTGTTTTGCTGTTTCCAGCAATTGCTTCCTAAATTCTTCCGTCAAGCTAATTTCTTTATTATTGTATAGGGAATGAATTAACATTTGTAACTGACTTTGTTTTTCCATCGTTTACCTCATTTTATCTAGGACGCCAAGTTTCACTTTTAGTCCAGCCATTTACAGTATGCTCATAATTAAACATATACTGTACGAATTCCCATCTATAAACCACTTCTGCGACTTAGGATCTGCTTGAAGTGCTTTACAAGGATAGTATAACACGAAAATTAGCTTATTTTAGAAAATCGCATATTTGATATTTTTTCTTATAGAAATTTCAGATTTGCAATTGTTGACTACTCAATAAGTTCTTTGTATTGCTTCAAACGCAATTCGAAGAGGGCTAGCAATTGTGGATTTTCTAATACTTGCAGAGATTGGATAAATCTTTCAATCTCTTTTTGATTGCTTCCTTTGGTTTGAAGGAAAATCTTCATTTTCTTTAAAAACTGCCACAATACTTTTTCAAAAACATCGTATGGACGAAGCATGCTCTCTAGCTCAGCTTCAAAAATTGGGATATAAGAGAAAAGTTTACGCTCCATGAGTTCTGATATAATATTCAGAAATCCACTTTTCATATACAATCGATTATGTACCAACTCTTTAAATTCCCTAGATTTCTCAATTAAAGCGGTCGATAAAAATATCAAATCTTGATTGCTCAAGAAGGGCATGGTATTGCAAAAGAGATAGAGTTCAAACCAGGTCCAAGACTCAATAGCATAGAGATAGATAGTCAAAAACTCGCTATCTTCTTTTACTAATGGATAGTTCTTATTTAAGGAATGGAGTGCGTTTTTAATTACAATGGCATTCAAACGACGATAGGTCTCTGCCATCTGTTCTTGCTCGACTTCCTCCAACAGTTGCTCTAAACCAGCTATATCTTGGTGGGCAAAGCGATCCACAACCTTTCTACCAATTCGCATATGTGGAGATTCTTGATAGTTGTTGAGCTTGTGCCCAAACTCATCAAAGGTCACATTTATACCTTGGATAGCTAGAATCAACTTATCTGCAGACAGCATAGACTGCCCTAGTTCGAACTTGGATAGCTGAGAAGCTGTTAGTCCAGCACAAGCCACATCTGACTGCTTGAGCTTTCTAGCCAAACGTAATTCCTTGTAAAATTCCCCCAATTCCATTCTCCCAATCATCTGACCACCTCCTATTCTTTATATATTATATCATTATTTACATTTATTTGTCAAAATATTCTGACATTTCGGCAAGTAAAAAAGTCAGCCTTAAGCTGACTCTTTATTCCATAGTATCAAAAGCGAGACTTGGTTTGGCATTGAGGCCCAAGTTTGCAAAGTTTTCTTTGTTCCACTCGCTAACGCTAGCATAGGCAATCATACCTGCATTGTCTCCGCAGAGGCGCAGAGGTGGAATGATGACATTGACATCTGTGATTTCAGTTGCTAGGCGTTCTCTAAGGCCTTTATTGGCTGCTACCCCACCTGCCACGACAAGGGTTTTAACAGGGTACTTCTCCAAAGCCTTCTTAGTTTTTGCCATAAGAATATCCAAGACAGCGGCTTGGAAGGAAGCACACAAATCCTCTGTAGACAGACTCTCTCCCTTTTGCTCGGCATTGTGGTGAAGATTGATAAAGGCAGATTTCAAACCTGAGAATGAAAACTCCAGATTATCTTCCTTAATCATGGCTCGAGGAAAATCATAAATATCCTGCCCCTGATGAGCTAGCTCGTCAATCTCACGACCGGCAGGATAGGTCAAGCCCATGACACGGCCAACCTTATCATAGGCCTCACCAACCGCGTCATCTCGCGTTTCCCCAACAATCTTGTAATCACCAGCCTCCGAAACATAAACCAACTCTGTGTGCCCACCGCTAACCAAGAGGGCTAGCAAGGGAAACTCCAAAGGCTCCACACTCTGAGCGGCCATGAGGTGGCCAGCCATGTGGTTAACGGGAATCAGCGGAAGCCCATGTGCCCAAGCAAAGGCCTTGGCAGCTGACAAACCAACTAGTAAGGCTCCGACCAAGCCCGGTCCATAGGTAACCGCCACAGCTGTTACGTCCTCTTCGGTAATTCCTGCTTCTGCTAGAGCCTCCTCGATACAGGCTGTAATGACCTCGACATGGTGACGACTAGCTACTTCTGGCACTACGCCCCCAAAACGTTTGTGGCTCTCGATTTGACTAGCAATGACATTGGACAAGAGCTGGTCGTCGTTTTTTAAGACAGCGACACTGGTCTCATCACAGGATGTCTCAAATGCTAAAATATATCTATCCTTCATCTATTTCTCTCTTCATGATGATGGCGTCCTCGACTGGGTCATGGTAGTAGGCCTTTCGCTCAGCGATGACTGCCATCTTTTCTTTCTTGTAAAATGCTTGCGCTCGGTGATTTGACTTTCTGACTTCGAGGAAAATCTCCTTATCTGCCGGCAATTGAGCAAACAAGGCCGAGGCAATTCCCTGACCCTGATAGGCTCCTTTGACAGCGATTTGCAGGACTTCTGCTTCAAATAGATTCTCCTGCACAGCTAAAAATCCAATCACTTCTGCTCCATCATAAGCTAGAGCATACCAAGTCTGATCTTGGGACAAATCTGCTTGGATTTGTTCCAGCGTCCAAGAACTGACTGGGTAAACAGCTGCCATAACAGCGTAGATGGCTTGAGCCAGATCAGGTTGCTGTTGAGTTCCTTTGATTTCTATCATAGGCGTTTAATATAAGACTCGCCAGATTCGGTGTGATTCTTTAGCCAGTTTTCCTCAGCCTCGACACGCTTGAGGTAGTTCGGCACAAAATCATGCAAGGAGTCTGCTTCCTTGTCCCAAGCCAAAAGAGCAAGATTGGCTGCATTAGGCAAGGTTTCTTTGTAATTAGTCCTTGGCAAGTGTTCTTGAATCTGCTCCACAAAGGGGGCAACTTCTCCGACAAAGGTTACCTGACTAGCACCCTTAACTTTCTCTAACACCTCTTCAAAAGATAGGTGCGCTTCTGGCATGACAGGTTTGGCATTTTCATAAAATCCTGCATAAACATTGTTGCGACGCGCATCCATCAAGGGAACGAACAAGCCTTCTTGTTGGTAGGGCACCAGAGCCAAGAGGCTAGACATACCAACTAACTCAATGTTCAGGGTATGAGCCAAAGTCTTGGCAGTTGCTACCGCGATTCGCAAACCTGTGTAGCTACCTGGCCCTTCCGCCACAACGATTCTATCCAAATCCTTGGGCGTCCAGTTCACACTTGCCATCAAAAAATCGATGGCAGGCATGAGGGTAATACTGTGATTTTTCTTAATATTAATCGTCGTCTCGGCAAGAACCTGCTTGTCCTCTAAAATAGCGAGAGAAAGAGCCTTGCTGGACGTATCAAAAGCTAATACTTTCATAACACATTCCTATCTTTTTGTCTGCTTACTATTATACTACAAAAGCTGGCACATGGGAATTTTCTTTGCCCCCAAACAAAAATGCCTATACTTAGCTAAAAAATAATTTAAAAAATGCTCACTTTTCCTTTTCTTTTCCGAATATAAAAGTGAACAAGAAAAAAGGAGGAAAGTTCAATGACAAATTTTGACGTTCTTGACAATCAATTTTTATCCTTATCTGAAAATGAATTATCAGATATTGATGGCGGTCTCGCTCCCTTGGTTATCTTTGGAGTAGCAGTATCTTGGAAAGCTATTGCAGGTGGAACAGCACTTATAGGTTCTGGTTTGGCAGCTGGTTATTTTTTAGGAGGAGATTAATATGATGAAAGATTTGAACAACTATTGTGAAATTTCTAATAAGGAATTGCAAGAAATAAAGGGTGGTTTTGGTGTAGGTGTTGGTATCGCTTTATTTATGGCAGGTTATACCATTGGAAAAGACCTTCGTAAAAAGTTTGGTAAGTCATGCTAGATAAAAAACACATTTTTAGAAGGATAAATTTTATTATCTTTATCTCTTATAGTTTGCTCAGCATTCTCAATGATTTAAACATTACTACTATCCCTTTACCAATCGATTTATCTGTTTGTATTGTTTTGTTTTTAGTCTTCAACTCTATTTTTGAGCAGAAGAATCATTAATATAAAGCTAATAAGCTCTGAAAATTCCATTGTCATGTCATTTTAGAAAAATGCAAAGACCACCTCATCTTGATAGATGGGGTGGAATTTTCTTTGCCCCCAAACAAAAATACCCCAGCAGAGCAGGGCATCTAAGCATTTAATCCAAAGTAAAATATAAACCAAACTACATAGGTTACGAGGAGGAGAAAAAGCGAGTAGAGAGTCACAAAGGTAATTTTCCACAAGAACTTGGTTTGTCGTTGTTCCAGTTTGGCAAATAGAAGATTCCCTCCATAAACGCAAGCAACAAAAACAATAAAAGCTACCAAGCGAGCTCCGATAGCAAAAGCAAATAAATTATACATAGGGCAACCTCCTTGACTTAAAAACTATAGGGAATTGTGACAAATGATAAATTCCACTTCCATTATCAAAATAACATATTTTCTTTATTTTTGCAAACGCTTACCAACGAGTAACCCTATGACTTTCTCGTTTCCGTCTTTTACTAATTTTTCATTTTGTGGTATAATTGAAATAATTGTAACGAATCAAGGTCAATCTAGACACAAAATGGAATGAAATCAAGCAAATCTATGCTAAAAGTTTGGAATAAGCTGACCTGTAAATAGAAAGGAACTATATGATTTACAAAGTTTTTTATCAAGAAACAAAAGAACGTAGCCCACGTCGTGAAACAACACGCGCACTTTACCTAGACATCGATGCCAGCTCAGAACTTGAGGGCCGCATCGCTGCTCGCCAACTTGTCGAAGAAAATCGCCCAGAGTACAATATCGAGTATATCGAACTCTTGTCTGACAAATTGCTAGATTACGAAAAAGAAACTGGCGCCTTCGAAATTACGGAGTTCTAATATGGCCTACACTCTTAAACCTGAAGAAGTCGGCGTTTTTGCCATCGGTGGTCTGGGAGAAATCGGGAAAAACACTTACGGGATTGAATACCAAGACGAGATTGTTATCGTCGATGCTGGGATTAAATTCCCAGAAGATGACTTGCTGGGTATCGACTATGTCATTCCTGACTACTCATACATCGTGGACAATATCGACCGCGTCAAGGCTGTCTTAATCACACACGGACACGAGGACCACATCGGTGGGATTCCTTTCCTACTCAAGCAAGCAAATGTCCCTATCTATGCTGGACCACTTGCCTTGGCTTTGATCCGTGGGAAACTCGAAGAACACGGCCTCTTGCGCAACGCCAAACTTTACGAAATCAACCACAACACTGAGTTGACCTTTAAAAATCTCAAGGCAACTTTCTTTAGAACCACTCACTCCATTCCAGAGCCTTTGGGGATTGTTATTCATACACCTCAAGGAAAAATCGTCTGTACGGGTGACTTTAAGTTCGACTTTACTCCAGTTGGAGAACCTGCGGACTTGCACCGTATGGCTGCCCTTGGCGAAGAAGGCGTGCTCTGTCTCCTGTCTGACTCAACAAATGCAGAAGTGCCAACCTTTACCAACTCTGAAAAAGTCGTTGGTCAGTCCATCATGAAGATTATCCAAGGCATAGAGGGACGTATCATCTTTGCATCCTTTGCCTCAAATATCTTCCGTCTCCAGCAAGCAACAGAAGCTGCTGTTAAGACTGGACGTAAGATCGCTGTCTTTGGTCGTTCGATGGAAAAGGCCATTGTCAACGGAATCGATCTTGGCTACATCAAAGCTCCTAAGGGAACCTTTATCGAGCCAAATGAAATCAAAGACTACCCTGCTGGCGAGGTTCTTATCCTCTGTACAGGTAGTCAGGGGGAGCCAATGGCAGCCCTCTCTCGTATCGCCAACGGAACCCACCGTCAGGTACAACTCCAACCCGGTGATACGGTTATCTTCTCTTCTAGTCCAATCCCTGGAAACACTACTAGCGTCAACAAGCTGATTAACATCATTTCAGAAGCTGGTGTCGAAGTTATCCACGGTAAGGTTAACAATATCCATACATCTGGACACGGTGGCCAACAAGAGCAAAAACTTATGCTCCGCTTGATTAAGCCAAAATACTTCATGCCTGTTCACGGTGAATACCGCATGCAAAAAGTCCATGCTGGACTTGCGGTGGATACTGGTGTTGAGAAGGACAATATCTTTATCATGAGCAATGGTGATGTGCTTGCCCTTACTGCTAACTCAGCTCGTATTGCAGGTCATTTCAACGCCCAAGACATCTATGTCGATGGAAATCGTATCGGTGAAATCGGCGCAGCTGTCCTCAAAGATCGTCGTGATCTATCTGAAGACGGTGTCGTTCTGGCAGTCGCAACTGTTGACTTCAAATCGCAGATGATTCTATCTGGTCCAGACATCCTCAGTCGAGGCTTTGTCTACATGAGAGAGTCTGGCGACTTGATTCGCCAAAGCCAACGCATCCTCTTCAATGCCATTCGTATCGCACTGAAAAACAAGGATGCTAGCGTGCAATCTGTCAATGGTGCCATTGTCAACGCTATTCGCCCCTTCCTTTATGAAAATACAGAACGTGAACCGATCATCATCCCTATGATCCTCACACCAGATGAAGAATAAGTCAAAAAAACAGCCCCGTCCTCGGAGCTGTTTTTCTCTATGCTTTCTTTTGAGGTTAAAACTCAATAAAAATCGAAATCAGACTAGAAGGCTAGGCGAAAGCATAACTTGAGTTAGGTGAGCCGAAGCCGACGACGTATCATTTTGATTTTTGAAGAGTTTTAGAAATACTACGATTTTTACCTTCAAGATACACCATCAGAATAGAAATATCTGCTGGGTTTACTCCCGAAATACGGCTGGCTTGGCCGATGGTTTCTGGATTGATCAGTTTGAACTTCTGACGGGCTTCTGTTGCGATAGAATCAATATCATCCCAGTCGATATTAGCTGGAATACGTTTTTCTTCCATTCGTTTCATCTTGGCAACCTGGTCCATGGCTTTGGAAATATAGCCTTCGTACTTGATTTCTGTTTCAATCAATTCGATAATCTTGTCATCCAAGTCCTCTGCTGCTGGCCCGATGAAGGCTACCACATCTTGGTAAGAAACTTCTGGACGGCGAAGGAATTCCTTGGCTGTCACCGCATCTGTCAACGGCTTGAAGCCCATCTCCTCAACCTTGGCATTGGTTTCCTTTACTGGCTTGAGTTTGATGCTGTCTAGGCGTTTCATCTCATTGTCAAATTGATTTTTCTTGATTTCAAATCGAGCCCAGCGTTCATCGTCCACAAGTCCAATCTCGCGTCCCATCTCTGTCAAACGCATATCGGCATTGTCATGACGGAGAATGAGACGGTATTCAGCACGACTGGTCAATAGACGGTAGGGTTCAATGGTTCCCTTGGTCACCAAGTCATCAATCATCACCCCGATATAACCATCACTGCGCTTCAAAATCAATTCAGGCTTGCCTTGGATTTTCAGAGCCGCATTAATACCTGCGATAATCCCTTGCCCAGCAGCTTCTTCGTAACCTGACGTTCCATTGGTCTGACCAGCAGTGAAAAGTCCGGAGATTTTCTTGGTTTCCAGAGTCGCACGCAACTGGTGTGGCAAGACCATGTCATACTCAATGGCATAACCTGTTCGCATCATCTCTGCATTTTCCAAACCTTTGATAGAATGAACAAGTTCACGTTGCACATCTTCAGGTAAACTGGTTGAGAGGCCTTGGACATAGACTTCCTCAGTATTGCGCCCTTCTGGCTCAAGGAAGAGTTGGTGGCGTTCCTTGTCCGCAAAGCGCACAATCTTGTCTTCAATCGACGGACAGTAACGAGGACCCACTCCCTTGACCACACCTGTAAACATAGGCGCACGGTGGAGGTTGTTTTGGATAATCTCATGACTTGTACCGTTGGTGTAGGTCAACCAGCATGGCACTTGGTCCTTTACATAGTCCTCATCACGTGAAGTATATGAGAAGTGATTTGGCGCTTCGTCTCCTGGCTGAATCTCGGTCACATCGTAGTTGATTGAAGAAGCCTTGACACGTGGAGGGGTTCCCGTCTTGAAACGACCGATTTCGAGGCCCAGTTCCTTGAGATTGTCAGCAAGGTTAATAGAAGCTAGGCTGTGGTTAGGACCTGATGAATACTTAAGGTCTCCAATGATAATTTCCCCACGGAGGGCCGTCCCTGTCGTCACGATAACAGCCTTAGCAGCATATTCTTGATGGGTTGCTGTACGAACACCAACAACCTTGCCATCTTCAACCAAAATCTCATCAATCATGGTTTGACGAAGGGTCAGATTCTCTTGATTTTCAACTGTCTTGCGCATCTCCTTAGAGTAAAGCTCCTTGTCAGCCTGCGCACGAAGGGCACGGACAGCTGGCCCCTTCCCTGTGTTAAGCATCTTCATCTGGATGTAAGTCTTGTCAATGGTTTTGGCCATCTCGCCACCGAGGGCATCAACTTCACGCACAACAATCCCTTTGGCAGAACCACCGATAGAGGGGTTACAAGGCATGAAAGCCAGCATTTCAATATTGATGGTCGCAAGTAAGACCTTACAACCCATACGACTAGCAGCTAGGGATGCTTCTACCCCAGCGTGTCCCGCACCAATTACAATAATATCGTATTCTTCAGTAAAATTATAAGTCATGTTTCTCTCCTATTCCTCAAGATGGATGTGTCTTAGTTGGCCGTCCCAATCTGGTAGGGCTGTTTTTAGAAAGGCTGGAACTAACTGGAAATCCTCAAGTTTATCCAAATCAATCCATTCACAGGGCTGCCTTTTCTCATCTTCCTGCATGGTCAATGGGGCATCTTCAAGCAAGTCCACCAGATAATGAAATTCAATGTTGTGATAGGAAACACCGTCTTGTTCAAAATGATTTTCAACAACAAAAGCTAGTTGCCCAGCTTGAGCTTTGACACCCAGTTCTTCCCTGACTTCACGGACAACTGCGTCCTTCGTTCTTTCATTGACTTGGATCGCACCGCCAATAGTGTAATACTTGTTCTTGTCTTTGGTGACTAGAATCTTGCGATTTTGGAGAATCAAGGCTGTCGCCCGAACTCCAAAAACCGTATTTCCTACTTTTGTCCGAAAGTCTTGCTGAGTCATTCTTGTCCTTTCCCTTAAACGACACAAAAACAGTCAAAACTCCAAAGAAGTGCAGGACAAAAAAGCCTGCAACATCCATGAGCTTTGACCATCATTTCTATTGCTTTTATTATTGTAGCAAATTGAGAAAATTTGTCAATCTAAATGTACTGACAAACTTGTCCATCACGGTAAGCATTGTCAATCAAACCACCACCTAGACACTCTTCGCCATCGTAAAAGACAGCTGCCTGTCCTGGTGTAATCGCGCGTTGCGGTTCTGCAAAGATAACCTCTGCCTTATCTCCTTTGACATGTACTATCACCTTAGAATCAGGCTGACGGTAGCGGAACTTTGCTGTGCATTCTAGTGTAAATTCCTCTGGCATATCACGAGTAAAGTGAACTTGACTGGCCTCTAGGCTAGTTGACATGAGCGAATCATGGTAGAATCCTTGTCCTACATAGAGAATATTCTTGCTTAGGTCTTTTCCGACAACGAACCAAGGGGCATTGTCACCACCGTGTTGCCCACCGATACCAAGTCCACCACGCTGACCAATTGTATAGTACATAAGACCTGCATGCTCGCCCATATCGCGACCATCTACAGTCATCATGCGACCTGGCTGAGCTGGCAGGTAGTTGCTGAGAAAGTTTTTAAAGTTCTTTTCTCCGATAAAGCAAATCCCTGTCGAGTCTTTCTTCTTAGCAGTCGCAAGGCCTGCTTCTTCTGCTAGTCTGCGAACTTCAGGTTTTTCTAAATGTCCCAGCGGGAACATGGTTTTTTGGAGCTGTTCTTGCGAAAGCTGGCTGAGAAAATAGGTCTGATCCTTGCCATTGTCCACGCCACGAAGCATGTGAACTGTCCCATCCTCATCACGCGCCACTCGGGCATAGTGCCCAGTCGCCACATAGTCTGCCCCCAAAGTCATGGCATAGTCCAAAAAGGCCTTGAACTTGATTTCCTTGTTGCACATAACATCTGGATTTGGCGTGCGTCCTGCACGGTATTCCGCTAGGAAATACTCAAAAACGCGGTCCCAGTACTCTTTTTCAAAATTGACAGAGTAGTAGGGAATGCCAATCTGGTCTGCTACCGCAGCCACATCCTTGTAATCTTCGGTCGCCGTACAGACGCCGTTTTCATCTGTGTCGTCCCAGTTCTTCATGAAGATACCGATCACATCGTAGCCCTGCTCCTTGAGAAGAAGAGCTGTCACCGACGAATCAACACCACCACTCATCCCTACGACAACACGTGTTTTAGAGTTCTCACTCATGGTAAGTCTCCCATCTATTCGTTTATTCACGATTGAAGGTCGTGTGTGCTTAACGATTGAAGGTCGCTTGAGCAGTATTCATTATAACATGCTTGGTTGGAGAAGACAAGAAAGAGGCTGTCAATCGACCAACCTCTTTGTAAATACATATATAATTGTTTAAAAAGAGGGTAATTTATAGCTTAATCCCTCTACTGCTTATTATCTTATTTATAAAATAAACTAAAAATGATATACTATATTGAGGAGGAATACGTACATGATCCCTTAAAGATACTACCATCCATGTACGTAGAACGATTGTGAAAAACTACAAAGATATTCTAAAATCAAAAAATACCATTTTTACTATTATCATTGTCGCAAGTATTGGACTTTTAATTGGTCTAGTCATTCACCAAGAAAACATCTTAACAGAAAGAGGCAATATTGCTTTCTTCAAACGGCAAAAAAATGAACAAGATGTCGAACAAGTAAAAAAAGCCATCAAAGATTTTAATATCGATTCTGAAACAATTATAGAAGATTGGAAAAGAATTCAAGAATTGAAGCCAAACACTGACGAAGGCAAGCAAACATTAGCAGACTTTCTTACTACTACGTCCGATAAAATCACCAATCATTATAGCGAAAAAGCTTTAAAAATGGATATAAAGGAATCCGATAGTCAGTTTGAAGATAAACAAACACTTGAAACAGCCATCACTTCCTTACAAAAAATACTAGAAATCATTAAAAGTGTTAACTCCACAAGCGAACAAACCACTATTGATGAAAAAATAAAACCCATCCAAGAACTAATTTCTAAATTCCAAAAGCAAGTTGAAGTCTTGACCAAAAAAGAAGGACAAAAGACTGACAAAAAAGAAACAGGAACGACTAGTAGCGAGGGGGAAAGAGAAACCTATTCTTCAGGAGGAGGGAGCTACACTCCAACCTATACTGAGTCAAATGGGAGCAGATACAGTTCACAAGCGCCTGCAAGCGAACAACCTTCATCTGATAGTGCTGGCAGCAGCGGAAATGATGTGGCAAGTACACAAAATCA
This sequence comes from Streptococcus sp. CL6.22, assembly GCF_049738055.1. Classification (GTDB taxonomy): domain Bacteria; phylum Bacillota; class Bacilli; order Lactobacillales; family Streptococcaceae; genus Streptococcus; species Streptococcus mitis_DJ. The sequence continues at coordinate 14,386 of NZ_JBKOTV010000014.1, forward strand.
AGCAGCTAATACTTCAGAAGCTCAAGCAGAAACTAATACCAATAGTAACAATGCTGAAGTTCCCACAACAAACAGTGATGATCTCGCTAGTTTAGGTGGCGGAGTTACATCATTCGGTCAGCAGTAAGCAATCGGCTATCACTAATTTAATTGTCTTTTATCGAACAAAGTATATAAAAGTCTAACAAAAACTAACTTCTAAATAAAACCACACAGTCATTCCAATATTGAACATAATCAAATTGAAAGGGATACTGTGTGGTTTTTGAATTGTTGAACATTCAGAGATTCCATTTTTGGGGCAATTGTCTATCAAAATGTCCTTTTATCTGTCAATAATCCTAAAAAATCTTGTCGTTTCAAGTCGGAGAAATGTTTGGCGGAAAGACTTCCCTTTTGAAGTCCATCATCTCTGACCTGCAAATAATAGCTATGTTGGCTTGTTTTAATCGTCAAAAAGTCTCCAAATACAAAAGCTCTTTTCCAGTTGCGAATCTCAAATTCTTTTATCTCTGATTTGGGAATACGGATAAGTCCTTGTCGCAAATCACGATGATGCTCACTTGTGAAAGTCATCCCATTTCCAAGATTTCTTATCAGCAGTTCATCTGGAGTTACCATCACCAGCGCTATTTTAGTTAAGAAAATTTCAACTGTTGGTGGTAAAATCGCCAAATCAAACCAAGGATGTAGGTAGCGATAGGCTAAGAAATAATGAGACTCCTCACCCAATCCTAGTTGTTTATACAAGGTCTTGACTTCACTATCTAACCTCGCTTCAAAAGACACATCCGAATGCTCTTCTTCCTTCCTCTGATTAACATAACGCATCCAGACTAGGAAACCTATAAAGACTAGGACAAATATTCCTGATAAAAGATATTTTAAATTGTAGTTCATCGCTTAACCTCCTGATTCACACCTCTGCCTAAAACAGAAGCCTATTTATTTTGAAAATAGGTCCATCATAACTTTAAATAAGACGGGTGTCATTAAAATTAGGATAATTCCTATCACAAATATCATGACTACTCGAAAAAGTTCCTTATTTTTAAACATTTTTCCACCCCTTTTCTAGCTACATCATAGTACTCATTAACCCCATATTAAAATTACATCAAACTTATTTTAGCTTTCTTTTTTACTTTTTATATTACTATGATACAATATTTTTAATAGGATTTTATTGTTTGTTAACTTTTTTCACTAAAAGGAGAAAATCATGCGTTATGATTTTGGAAAGGTCTATAAAGAAATACGTGAGTCAAAAGGATTAACCCAAGAAGAGGTCTGCGGAGATGTCCTATCAAGAACCAGCCTATCAAAGATTGAAAGTGGTAAGGCAACTCCTAAATATGAAAATATGGATTTTCTTCTTCGGCAAATGAATATGAGTTTTGAAGAATTTGACTACATCTGCCATCTCTATCAGCCGAGCCAACGGACAGAAATCATGCAAACTTATCTCAATATGAATTCCATCATTGGTGGCAGTGGTCTAGTTCATTTTTTTGAAACATGCCAAAACTATCTCAAGACCCATCACGACCTGCCTATAGAAGAAATCAGGGATATGCTGGAAGTTGTCATTCATATTCGCCAACATGGTACAGAGCAACTGTCAGACCAAGTGAAACAAACTGTCAAAAAACTTTGGGAAAAAATTGAAAAACAAGATACATGGTATGAAAGTGACCTAAAAATCCTCAATACCATCCTTTTCAGCTTTCCTATTGAACACCTCCATCTCATCACTGAAAAAATCTTGCAACGCTTGGAAGTCTATAAAAACTACCAACATTTATATGACTTGCGAATGGCAATCCTACTCAACCTTTCCACCATTTACTTATATCATCAAGACAGAAACATGTGTCAACAAATCTGCTATACTTTACTAGAGGATGCCAAGAACAAGAAAAGCTACGATATGCTTGCTATCTGCTATGTCCGTATTGGGATTTGTAGGGATGATGCTAAACTTATCCAAAAAGGGTTCTCCCTTCTAGAGCTGACCGATGAAACTTCCATTCTAGCCTTTCTCAAAAAAGAAGTGGAGATCTATTATCAACCGAAAGAAATATAAAAAAGTCGAGGGATTTCCTCGACTTTTTCAAATTATTCTGTTCATTATTTCTTAATACCAGCCGTTGTTAAGCCAGAAGTTTTTAGCAGCTGACCATGAACCGTAACGTCCTGCAACGTAAGCATCTGCTACACGTTCTTGGTTTTCAGCTGAGTAGTCACCGTTCAAGTATGAATCTGTCAATTGGTAACGTCCAATGTATTGGCCGTTTGTAGCTGTATAGCTACCACCTGATTCTTTTTGTGCAATCCATTCTTTAGCTTCTGCTTCAGATCCACTTACAGTTGCAGCTGGTGCTGAAGTTTCTGCTGCAGCAACAGTTTCTTCTGCTACAGGAGCGCTTGCAGCTGGTGCTGCTTCTTCTACTACTTCTGTAGTTTCTGCTACTGGAGCTGAAACAGTTTCATCTTGAGCAGCTGGTGCCGCATAAGTAGCTGGCGCTGGTGTTGCAACAGGTGCTACAGGACCATCGATAACCAACTCTTGACCAACATAAATCAAATGAACGTTGTCGATGTGGTTGTTTTCTGCCAATTTCTCAACAGTTGTGTTGTGAGTTTCAGCGATTTCTGAAAGTGTATCACCTTCTTTAACAGTGTAAGTTGATGATTCTTGAGCAGATACAAATGATGGAGCAAATACTGCAAACAAGGCAGCTACTCCTGCAAGAGTTGTTTTAATCTTTTTAGTTGTTGATTTCATATTTGAAAATTCTCCTTCTTTCTATAGTTCTATCATACCCTTTAAATATTACCGTTTCTTGACACTTTTATGTAGAAATATTACAAAATTATTTTTTATTTCTCTAAATAAGCCATTTTTTGTTACAAAAGATGCTTTTTTATGCTATTTGTAGTGTAAAAAGGTTTTCATCCACAATTAAAGCCAAGACCTTCATTCTTTGATATAATAGAGATAAGAATTTTTATAAGGGGAAACTGATGAAATCACTTCGTTTTCAATCTGTCTTTGATATCATCGGACCAGTTATGATTGGCCCATCTAGTAGCCATACAGCTGGTGCTGTTCGTATTGGGAAGATTGTCTCTTCCATTTTTGATGATACTCCGACAGAAGTCGAATTCCAACTATTTAACTCATTTGCCAAGACCTATCGTGGTCACGGAACAGACCTAGCCCTTGTTGCAGGTATTTTGGGCATGGATACAGATGATCCTGAAATCCCAAACAGCCTGGAAATTGCCCACAAGCGTGGCATCAAGATTGTCTGGACCATTCAGAAAGACAGCAATGCCCCTCACCCAAACACCACTAAAATTACCGTCAAAAATGCTCATAAGACCATTAGCGTGACTGGTATTTCTATCGGGGGAGGAAATATTCAGGTAACTGAACTCAATGGCTTTGCCGTCTCTCTCAATATGAATACACCGACTATCATCATTGTTCATCAAGATATTCCAGGTATGATTGCCCTCGTAACAGAGGCCCTTTCCCGCTATGGTATCAATATCGCTCAGATGAATGTTACTCGTGAAAAAGCTGGTGAAAAAGCTATTATGATTATCGAAGTTGACAGTCGCAACTGTGATGAGGCCATCGAAGAAATTCGAAAAATCCCTCATCTCCACAATGTCAATTTCTTTAAATAGGAGGAAGCATGTTTTATTCTATCAAAGAATTGGTCGAGCAAGCAGATCTGGACTTTCAAGGAAATGTCGCAGAACTCATGATTACAACAGAGTTTGAATTGACCGGTCGCGAACGTGAAGAAGTCTTCCTTCTCATGGAACGCAATCTGGAAGTCATGAAAGCCTCTGTCCAACTTGGTCTCAATGAAAATAAATCTCGTAGTGGCCTGACAGGTGGAGATGCTGCCAAATTGGATCACTACATTAAAAACGGAAAAACTCTGTCAGATTACACGATTCTCTCTGCTGCCCGAAATGCCATTGCAGTCAATGAACACAATGCTAAAATGGGCTTGGTTTGTGCCACTCCGACCGCAGGAAGTGCTGGCTGTCTGCCCTCAGTTCTAACAGCTGCTATTGAAAAATTAGACCTCAGCCACGAGCAACAGCTGGATTTCCTCTTTGCTGCTGGTGCCTTTGGACTAGTCATCGCAAACAATGCCTCTATCTCAGGGGCTGAAGGTGGCTGTCAGGCCGAGGTTGGTTCGGCCTCTGCTATGAGTGCTGCAGCCTTGACTCTAGCTGTCGGTGGAACACCTTATCAGGCCAGTCAGGCCACTGCCTTTGTCATTAAAAATATGCTAGGCCTCATCTGTGACCCTGTTGCCGGCTTGGTCGAAGTTCCCTGCGTCAAGCGCAATGCTATGGGAGCTAGCTTTGCCTTCATCGCAGCAGACATGGCCTTGGCAGGTATCGAATCTAAAATTCCTGTGGATGAAGTTATCGATGCCATGTACCAAGTAGGAGCAAGCATGCCAACTGCCTTCCGTGAAACAGCTGAAGGTGGTCTCGCTGCCACCCCTACTGGTCGTCGCCTCCAAAAAGAAATTTTCGGAGAATAAGTTTATCAAATAGGAGAAACCATGACCTCTATCACAGCGATCTTTTTCGATCTGGACGGAACCCTCGTTGACAGTTCTATCGGGATTCACAATGCCTTTGCCCATACCTTTAAGGAGCTGGGGGTGCCTAGTCCTGATACCAAAACGATTCGTGGTTTTATGGGACCACCCCTCGAAAGTAGTTTTGCGACCTGCCTTCCCAAAGAACTAATCTCTGAGGCAGTTCAGATATACCGTTCTTACTATAAGGAGAAAGGCATCCATGAAGCTCAACTCTTTCCTCAGATTGTAGTCTTGCTTAAGGAGCTATCAAGCAAATATCCTCTTTATATCACCACTACAAAGAATACCCCTACCGCTCAAGATATGACTAAAAACTTGGGAATCCATCATTTCTTTGATGGCATTTATGGCTCCAGCCCTGAAGCACCTCATAAGGCAGATGTCATTCGCCAAGCCTTACAGACACATCAACTAGCACCAGAACAGGCCATCATCATCGGAGATACCAAGTTTGATATGATGGGAGCTCAAGAAACAGGCATTCAGAAATTGGCCGTCACTTGGGGATTTGGAGAGCAAGCAGACTTGCTAAACTATCATCCTGATTTTATCGCTCACAAACCCATAGAAGTTTTGGAGTATTTTCAATAACATAGACTGGGCGACAACCCCATTTCAGAAGAAAATGAAGTAAATCTATACATAACAAAACGCATATTACCAAGGTTTTTCGATTCCTGATAATATGCGTTTTTCTTTTTTATTCAACGTGGGTAGTTTGATTGGCAAAGGCGATAATAGCTTGCTTCAACTCATCTCCACTAAGAGTGCGGAACTCTTCAATCTTTTGATCGATGGCTTCTAGAGGCATGACATTAACTTTACCAACGAAAATCTTATCCATAACCTGATTGTCAACGAGTTCGGTTGATACCAAGAGCTCTTCGTAGAGTTTTTCGCCTGGGCGGATTCCAACTTCAACAATTGGAATTTCGCTTTCGGTGTGTCCACTTAGAAGGACCATTTTCTTGGCCAAGTCATAAATCTTGACTGGTTTGCCCATATCAAGGATAAAGACTTCTCCATCCTTGGCATAAGCACCAGCATGGATAACCAAACGGCTAGCTTCTGGAATGGTCATAAAGTAACGGGTCATGCGGAAGTCTGTCACCGTTACAGGCCCACCTTCAGCAATCTGGCGTTCAAAGACTGGAATGACACTACCACGGCTACCAAGAACATTCCCAAAACGAACTGCACAGTAGGTTGATTGGCTACGTTGGTTAAAGCCAGTGACAATCAACTCAGCCACTCGCTTGGTTGCTCCCATAACATTTGGTGGATTAACCGCCTTATCTGTCGAAATCATAACCATCTTAGGTACTTTGGCTTCATCAACAGCCTTAGCAACATTGTAAGTTCCACGAATATTGTTTTTGAAGGCTTCTTTTGGATTGCGCTCCATCATAGGAACGTGCTTGTGGGCTGCCGCATGATAAACAATAGCTGGCTTGTACTTTTCAAAGACTTGCAACAAGCGGTCATAGTCTTGAATATCGGCAATAACTGGTACATAATCAATCCCTTGGAACTTGCGAATCAATTCATGATAAACGAGGTAGATTGAGTTTTCCCCATGACCGAGCAAAACAATGCGTTCAGGATTGAAACGGCTAACTTGTCGACAGATTTCAGAACCGATTGAGCCACCAGCACCTGTAACCAAGATTGTCTTACCTGTCAGTTCTGCGCCCAGACGCGATTCGTCAAGACGAATTTCCTGACGGCCCAAAAGGTCTGTGATATCAATCTTCTGGAATCCTCCACCTGCTTGGTGAAGTCCCTGAACAACGGTTTCAACCTTAGGCATCTTGTAACATTTGACACCCAGCTTATTACACATCTGCAAGATACGTTCATATTCTGACGGGTCAAGCGACGGAATCGCAACGATGACACGCTCGATTTGATGGCGTTTGGCTAATTCAGGCAGATCATCATATGAACCCAAAACAGGGATTCCACCAAGTTTTTGGCCCTTTTTCTTAGAATCCTTGTCCAAAATACCGACAAGTTCTAATTCACTAGTTGGATGTTGGTAACTATCCATAAAGAGGGCCCCACCATCACCAGCACCAATCAAGAAGGTTCGACGGTGTTCCCCATCACCACTGCCTTTTTTTCGTCTTGAATAGATTAGTTGCCAAGTAATCCGTGGCAATAAAATCAAGAAGGTACTCAACAAGATAAAGAGTACGATAAAACGGATGGAGAAGAGGGGCAAGAAGGCATAGCAGATACTATATGACAAGATACTGCTAGCAGTCACACCAAAAAAGATTTTCATGAAATCCGTAATCTTGCTGTAACGACTAATACTAGCGTTCAACCCCCAAAATCCAATCATCAATTGATAGAACAGGAAGGCCAAACTCGTGTAGATGATGTAGTCAACAGGTGCTGGATTAATCAATCCGTAGAATAAGATATAAGATACAATGATGGAAACCACCATACTCAAAATATCAAATATTCCCCAGAAAACCTGTTTTTGTTGTTTATTTAAAATTTCCACCAGATCAATCACATAATCTGTGAGTTTTTTATTCATAGAAATTTACTCCTCCTTAAAAGAGCCGAATAGTTATATTGTTATTATAACACTTTTTCTCTAGTTTATGATTTGCTACAATCTTTTACTTGCTTTTTCGTAACAGTTTCATAAAAATAAACTGTCGGACAAATCCAGGACAAAGGGCAACAATCATCTGAATGGCAACACTCTTGGCATACTCCATGTAAGAAATTTGCCCTCTCTTCAGCATGCGCTGACGAGCCTGGCGATAGAGTTTAAGGTAACGCAGTCCCCCACGACGCTCAAACATCCCTGCTCCAACACGAACCTTACACAAGATTTGATCGAGATTTCCAGTCTTAGCTCCTGCAGCAATCATATTGAGCCAGAGGAGGTCATCCTCCATATAAAGGCCATCCTCATAGTTGCCTGCCTTGAGAACCATGTCCTTCTTGAACATGACAGTCATGTGGTTAAAGGCACTTCTCATCCTTTGGTAAGCTACAATATCTGCATGCTGGGTTGGAACACGACGGTAAGAAACGATCTCATCAGGATTGTCAATAAACTCTGCAATATGTCCACCTAATAGGTCGAGCTTGTCCTTCTCCATTAGCTGAACCTGTTTCTCAAAACGGTCTGGAACAGCTATATCATCCGTATCCATACGAGCGATGATATCGTACTGACACTGCAAAACACCCTGTCGAAGAGCCAGACCCAAACCTTGATTATGCTCAAGAGGATAGCGTTTCACTGGAATATTAGACTCAGCTTCAAGCTGGTCTAATACCTGATAGAGCTCAGGTGTCAAAGGCCCATCCTCAACCAGAACCAATTCGCTCGGTTTCAGGGTCTGATTTTGAACACTCTCAATAGCATCCTTTAAAAATGTCGGATTTTCCTTGATATAGACCGACATCAATACGCTGATTTTTTGCTTTTCAGACACAGTTTTTCTCCAATGTATAGATTTCCTTCCACTATTTTATCATAATTTTCAAGACTTTCCCATTTTTATCTTGAAAGCCCAAAACCTTACTTGACATTATAAGGAAAAAACCTTAAAATAAGCTGTTATTAAAATCAGCTAGAAGAGGTATTATATGAAAAAGCAATCACTCTTTTTTGTTCCAGGTATTATCCTGATTGGTGTTTCCTTGCGGACTCCTTTTACTGTTTTACCCATTATATTGGGAGATATTTCGCAAGGGCTGGGAGTAGAAGTTAGTTCGCTTGGTGTCTTGACCAGCCTTCCCCTCCTCATGTTTACTCTCTTCTCGCTATTTTCTACCCGACTGGCTCAAAAAATCGGCTTGGAGCATCTCTTCACCTACAGCCTTTTCTTCTTGACCATCGGTTCTCTCATTAGACTAATCAATCTGCCTCTGCTCTATCTAGGAACCTTGATGGTTGGGGCAAGTATCGCAGTCATCAATGTTCTGCTTCCTAGTCTTATCCAAGCCAATCAACCAAAGAAAATTGGTTTTCTGACCACCTTATATGTAACCTCTATGGGGATTGCAACGGCTCTGGCCTCCTATCTGGCTGTGCCTATTACACAAGCCAGTTCTTGGAAAGGACTTATCATCCTCCTCACCCTGCTCTGTCTAGCAACTTTTTTGGTCTGGCTCCCAAATCACCGCTATAATCACAGACTGGCTCCACAAACCAAACAAAAAAGCAAAACAAAGGTCATGCATAATAAACAGGTCTGGGCAGTTATTGTCTTTGCAGGTTTTCAATCCTTACTCTTTTACACCGCTATGACCTGGCTACCTACCATGGCCATCCATGCAGGCCTATCCAGTCACGAAGCTGGCTTGCTAACCTCTATCTTCTCCCTGATTAGCATTCCTTTTTCAATGACTATCCCAAGCCTGACAACCAGCTTGTCTACTCGCAACCGTCAGCTCATGCTCACTCTGGTTTCACTGGCTGGCGTGGTCGGTATTTCCATGCTCTTTTTCCCAATCGGTAATTTCTTTTACTGGCTTGCCATCCATATCCTCATCGGAACCGCGACCAGCGCCCTCTTCCCCTATCTCATGGTCAACTTTTCACTCAAGACAAGCGCCCCTGAAAAGACTGCACAATTGTCTGGTTTATCTCAAACAGGAGGCTATATCCTAGCAGCCTTTGGGCCAACCCTCTTTGGTTACAGTTTTGACCTTTTCCACTCTTGGGTGCCAGCTGTAGCTGCCCTCTTACTCGTCGATATCCTGATGACTGTGGCCCTCTTTACAGTGGACAGAGCTGATAAAATCCTTTAAACTTCTAGTTTTGGCTAGAAGTTTTTTATATATAAAAATTTTACACATTTCTCTTGACAGGGCTTTCATTTAGATGTACAATGTATGTGTAGAAAAATTATATATAAAAATCTTACACATTAGAAAAGGAGGTTCCCCATGTACTTTCCAACATCCTCTGCCTTGATTGAATTTCTCATCTTGGCTGTACTGGAGCAGGATGATTCTTATGGTTATGAGATTAGCCAAACCATTAAGCTGATTGCTAATATCAAAGAATCTACACTCTATCCCATTCTCAAAAAATTGGAAGGCAATAGCTTTCTGACAACCTATTCTAGAGAGTTCCAAGGTCGCATGCGCAAATACTACTCCTTGACAAATGGTGGTATAGAACAGCTCGTGACCCTAAAAGATGAATGGGCACTCTATACAGACACCATCAATGGCATCATAGAAGGGAGTATCCGCCATGACAAGAACTGAATACCTGACTCAGCTAGAACTTTATCTCAAAAAACTGCCTCAGGCTGACCAAATTGAAGCCATGGACTATTTCAGGGAACTCTTTGACGATGCTGGAGTCGAGGGAGAAGAAGAACTCATCGCTAGTTTAGGAACTCCTAAGGAAGCAGCTCACGAAGTCCTCTCCAATCTTCTCGATAAAAAAATTAATGAGGCACCCGCTCAAAAGAATAACCGACAAATTTTGCATATCGCCTTGTTAGCTTTGCTTGCAGCCCCCATCGGTATTCCTCTGGGAATCGCCATCCTCGTGTCCCTGTTCGCAATCCTTGTGGCAGCCTTGACTGTCATTATAGCTTTCTTTGCGGTTTCTATACTTGGTATCATCGGCGGATTCCTATTCTTAGTTGAAAGTTTCACTGTCCTCGCCCAAGCTAAATCAGCCTTTATCTTGATTTTCGGTTCTGGTTTACTAGCCATCGGTGCTTCTTCACTAGTCTTACTAGGTATTTCCTATGTAGCTCGTTTCTTCGGCCTACTCATTGTTCGCCTGGTGCAATTTGTTCTCAAAAAAGGAAAGAGAGGTGACCAGCATGCGTAAATGGACAAAAGGATTTCTCATTTTTGGTGTGGTGACTACCATTATCGGCTTTATCCTGCTCTTTGTAGGGATCCAATCTGACGGGATTAAGAGTCTGCTTGCCATGTCCAAGGAGCCTGTCTATGATAGTCGGATGGAAGAGCTGACCTTTGGTAAGGAAGTCGAAAACCTAGAGATTACGCTCCACCAACACGCGCTCACCATCACAGACTCTTTGGATGATCAAATCCACATTTCTTACCATCCATCTCTTTCTGCTCACCATGATCTTATCACAAATCAGAACGATAAAACGCTGAGCCTCACTGATAAGAAACTGTCTGAAACTCCATTTCTCTCTTCTGGAATTGGCGGGATTCTCCATATCGCAAGCAACTACTCTCGTCGTTTTGAAGAAGTTATTCTCCAATTGCCAAAAGGGAGAACTCTAAAAGGAATCAACATCTCAGCAAATCGCGGTCAAACCAGTATCACCAATGCCAGCCTTGAAAATGCGACCCTCAATACCAATAATGGCTATCTCCTCCGAATTGAAGGAAGTCGTATCAAAAACAGTAGACTCACAACCCCTAATATCATTAATATCTTTGATACAGACCTTACAGATAGTCAGCTAGAGTCAACAGAACATCACTTCCACGCTGAAAATATCCAAGTACACGGTAAGGTGGAATTGGTGGCGAAAACAGACCTACAACTGCTACTTTCCGAAGAAGAAAAACAAAGAATCAACTTAGATCTTTCAACAAAACATGGTTCTATTCTTCATTTTGTGAGAGAAGGAAGACGTTCATTTAACAATAAAGAAAACAGAGATGAACATTTAAGCAATCCTTATAAAACAGAAAAAGCTGATGTGAAAGATCAACTCATAGCAAGGGCAGACCAATATATCTATCTACTCAAAGCAGAGGAACACGAGTCTTCTTCTAGAAATCGTTGACAAAAACGCTTACATCTGCTACTATGGAAGCATATTTATCTAACTAAAAAGGAGGTTCTACCATGAAACAAGAATGGTTTGAAAGTAATGATTTTGTAAAAACAACAAGCAAGAACAAGCCTGATGAACAGGCCCAAGATGTTGCAGACAAGGCTGAAGAAACGATAGCCGATCTCGATACACCAATTGAAAAAAATACTCAAGTAGAGGAGGAAGTCTGTCAAGCTGAAGTCGAACTTGAAAACCAGCAAGAAGAGAAAATTGAAACGCCTGAAGACAGTGAATCAAGAACAGAAATAGAAGAAAAGAAAGCATTAGATTCTACTGAAGAAGAGCAAGATCTTTCTGGGGAAACAGAAAAAGTCACTAAAGCTGAAGAGAGTCAAGAAGCACTTCCTCAGCAAAAAACAATCTTGAAAGAGCCACTTCTTATCAGTCAATCCTTAGAAAGTCCTTATATCCCCGACCAAGCTCCAAAATCTACGGATAAATGGAAAGAACAAGTGCTTGATTTTTGGTCTTGGCTAGTGGAAGCAATCAAATCTCCTACAAGCAGTCTTGAAACAAGTAGCACACACAGTTACACAGCCTTTCTTTTGCTCATTCTGTTTTCTGCATCTTCCTTTTTCTTTAGTATCTACCACATCAAACATGCTTACTATGGAAATATAGCAACTATGCATAATCACTTCCCTGAACAATTTGCTTCATTAAATCTCTTTTCGATTATCTCTATCCTAGTAGCAACAACACTCTTCTTCTTTTCATTCCTCTTGGGTGGTTTCGTCGTGAGACGATTTATCCACCAGGAAAAAGACTGGACGCTAGAAAAGGTTCTCCAACAATATAGTCAACTCTTGGCAATTCCAATCTTCCTCACTGCCATTGCTAGTTTCTTTGCCTTCTTTGATAGCCTGCGATTCACAGCCCTCTTGTGTGTGATTAGTGTTGGAATCATTCTGCTTGCCAGTCTCCATATCATTACAAGGCCAAGTCAAGCAAGTGAAACCGACTCCTTCTATCAGTTATTCTTGTCTGTCCTTGTGAACGGAGTCATTATCCTCCTCTTCTTTGTAGCTGAGGTAGCACTGATTGGGGATTACCTTCGTATCTTGGCCTTTCTTTAAACTTCAATCCTGTCATCCATGGCAGGATTTTTCTATGTCAAAAAAGCAAGTCACTTGACCTGCTTTACTCTTCTTGTGCTAATGCTTTAAAATCTTTGTCTAAGATTGGTTGCACTTCTAATTGATTGGCATCTAATTGGTGGTAAGATGCTGATGGTAATGACTCTAGGAATTTTGCATAGTTCAAGCGGGCAATGGCTTCATAGTCTTCTGGTTTAGAGCCATCTCCTGTGATTTGAACCAAGTCAATTTCCCACTGGACTTCCTTATCCACCAATTGCTCAATATAGGCTGCAGGAACAAATGGTTCTCTCGGTAATACTGTCTTGACTCCTTGAGCCAGATGGTAAACGCCATGCACTTGCCCTTCTCCATCCTGATAGAAGGAAACTCTTGCAAAGTAGGCATCTGTCTCTTGAACCGCACGCACACGCGCTTCAAACTGTGCCAAACCATCTGCCTCTAAAAAGCTTTTCAAGTCCTCATGACTAAAGAAAACAGGATTAAAAATTCCTTGGCAAATCGTAAAGCGGGCTGCAGTGTCTGCTAAATAGGCTTGAATACTTGCTTGGAAATAAGCTTCAAAATCAAAACCATCTAATCCTTCAATCTCAGTTCCCGTGTAAGCAAGCAGAGCATCTAAAAATGATTTGATAATCCGCCAGTCTGTCTTCGTGAGTAGGTCAGGAAGATCGACACGGTAAGCCTTTTGATCATCAGCATAACTGACCTTAAAAAGAAATTGTGATTGCCCCACTATCGCACACTCAATATACTCAAGACGGCTAAGAGGCTGACGGAGATAGACTGCATCATAGCTATGTGACTCCAAACCATCTATCAAGGCCAAGATAGACTTGGCAGTCAAAATTTCCTGTTCTCCTAAAATGCTCTGTTTATTTGGAATAAAAAATGTTTTCGTCATAACTGGACTCCTTTGAAATCGTTTACATATAGTATACCCTATTTTCCTGAAAGATACAGAAACAAACTTTAGATTTTTGAGTAAAAAGCATAGAAAAACAGCCCCTGAGGACTGTTTAATCTTATACAGTAGCTGCTTGATCCAAGCTTTCACCGATAGCGGCTAGGCGCTCGACAACTTCAGCTTGTGTCAATTCATGTTCTGAAACATAGCGGTTACGTGGGTGAACACGGCACTCGTGTGAGCATCCACGAAGGTACTTGTCTTCATTTTCTTCTGATGTCAAGATACGACGGTTACAGAATGGATTTCCACAGTTGACATAACGTTCACATGGTGTTCCATCAAACCAGTCTTTTCCTACGATGGTTGGGTTGACATGGTTGACATCTACGGCAATACGCTCGTCAAAGACGTACATTTTCCCATCCCAAAGTTCACCTTGGACTTCTGGGTCTTTACCGTAAGTTGCAATTCCTCCGTGCAATTGGCCGACATCTTTGTAGCCTTCACGGACCATCCAGCCTGAGAATTTCTCACAGCGAACCCCACCTGTACAGTAAACCACGACACGCTTGTCCATGAATTTTTCCTTGTTATCACGGACCCATTGTGGCAACTCACGGAAGTTGCGGATATCTGGGCGAATAGCCCCACGGAAGTGTCCTAGGTCGTACTCATAATCGTTACGTGTGTCAAGGACAACTGTATCTTCGTCAAGAAGAGCTTCTTTGAACTCTTTTGGAGACAAGTAAGCACCTGTTGTTTCAAGTGGGTTGATGTCATTGTCAAAGTCGTTGTCTTCCAAACCAAGGTGGACAATTTCTTTTTTGTAGCGAACGAACATCTTCTTGAAGGCTTGTTCACTTTCTTCGTCAATCTTAAACCAGAGGTCTTCCATGCCTGGGAGGCTGTGAACGTAGTCCATGTATTTTTGAGTTGTTTCGTAGTCACCTGAAACTGTTCCGTTAATTCCCTCGTCAGCGACTAGGATACGGCCTTTAAGGCCGATTGATTTACAGAAAGCCAAGTGATCTGCAGCAAATTGCTCTGCATTTTCAATTGGAGTATAAAGGTAGTAAAGTAAGACACGAATATCTTTTGCCATAAGATTTGTTCTCTTTTCTATTCTTAAATTTTCAGAATTTTTCATCTAACTATACTAGTATACCTGCTTGAGAAAACGAATGCAATTTATTTGACTGGAAATTGTAGAAAGATGCTTATCCCTGCACTTCATCAGTAACCATAGCGAATAGCAGATAATTCTCTCAATTTTTTGATCTGCTCGGATTGACTTTCTGATAACATCAGCTTATTGTCAATCAATACACGTGAGATGTCAACATTCATTTGACTCAATATAAATGGGGTAGAGGTCCCATCGTCCTCTAATCGTCTTTTATAACTCACTAACTGATTTTTCAAAGGAGTCAGTTGAGGCGTATCCTTTATATCTTCCAATAGATAATCTATGATAATCATGGCTTCACAACGTCTTTCGCTTCCTCCAGCAAACCATTTTAATGGTGTCATACTCATTTACCTCCTGAAATTCGTTTATAAATTGAAAAACTATCATTCCTAACTCTCGCGCCAGTATTTACCCAAACACCCTCTGTAAAAAAGTCAGCAAAAATGGTAATGTTGCAAAAATATTATTAATCACATGCACCGCATAGGATGGATAAATGCTCTTGGTATAGCGGGTCAAACTAGCAAAGATGATGCCAGATGTTGCAAAGACGAAGATATCTAATAAACTAGGCAGGCTTGAAAAATGAGGAAGAGCAAATAAAATTGACGGAAGAAGCAAATCAAGGCCAAATCTCGAATGCTTAAAAAAGGCGTGTTGCAGTAATCCTCTATAGATTAGCTCTTCCATAAGTGGAGTCAGAAAGAACAAAGTTATATAGATACCTAGCTCAGCAAAGTTGGTCCCACTATAACCGATCAATACAGCCCAACCTTCAGCAGTTGACTGAACATGTTTAGCTGTCTGAACGTTAAAAGAGATCTGGAGCACTACCACTAATACTGTCAAAATCGAATACCAAAGCCATTTTTTT
The DNA here is from genome assembly GCF_049738055.1 of Streptococcus sp. CL6.22. Lineage (GTDB taxonomy): Bacteria > Bacillota > Bacilli > Lactobacillales > Streptococcaceae > Streptococcus > Streptococcus mitis_DJ. The sequence continues at coordinate 29,926 of NZ_JBKOTV010000014.1, forward strand.
CTTGGAATGCGAAAGAGATAACCATGGCCTGTCTTAACCAGAATCCAAATCATGACTCCACTAAATAGCAAACTCAAGAGATTTTGAATCCAGACGAAATTGCCAATCTGGGAAGAAAATTGCCAATAATTTTGAACAATAAGCGTCAGCTGAGAAAGACCAAATACGAAAAATAAGTAAGAGAAAACTGCACTTATTTTGAATAGAAGTTGATACTTCTTCATATGAACTCTCCTTTGTAAACTCGATACATCTCTAATATAAGCTATATTTTCCTAAATCCTTACTCTAAATCCTAAATGGTGCTTAAGATTTCCTGAATGGTTAAAATAAGGGAAATGAGAAACAGAAATATCTATGTCTTTATTTCAAAAAATCACTGCCTTCCCCAGACAAACCTGAGGAAAACAGTGATTTAATTTTTAGGAATTAGGAATGAATACACGAAATCAATTGATCTTATGATTTTTTGTTTTTCAAGAATTCATCGTATTGTTTTTGCATTTCGTTCAATACTTTATCGTAAGCACCTTCAGATTTCAATTTTTCCATCAATTCTGGAATAGCTTTGTCTGGGTCTACAGTACCAGTGTTGATAGCTGTATCGAATTGTTGCATTGTATTAGAGATCGCAGAGATTTCAGATTTCACATTGTCAGTGTTAAAGATGAATCCAAGTGCTGGAGATTCTTTAGCTTCTGCCAATTGTTTCTTAGAATCTTCGATTTGTTGGTCTGTAACGTTTTCGTTGATGTAAAGGATCCAGTTGTTACCAGTGTTCCATCCACCCATGTGAGTGTTTCCTTTGTAGCCATCAAGGACTTTAACACGGTTTTCTTTACCTGGAATTTTTTCCCAGTTCTTGCCTTCTGGACCATAAACAAGACCATTCAAGAGTTCTGGGTTAGTGTTCAAGAGGTTCAACACTTCCATTGATTTTTCTTTGTTCTTAGAGTTGTTTGAGATAACAAAGTTAGCAACTTGTGTTGTTTGGTTTTTCTTGATGAAGTTAGTGATTGGTTTGATTTGGATGTCTTTGTTCGCAACACGTGAAAGCAAGCTGTTACCGTAGTCAGCTGGTCCTACTGTTTCTTCACGAACGAACCAAGTATCTTGTTGAAGGTCAAATGAAGTATCGCTTGTTGCTACGTCTTTTGGAATGTATCCAGCTTCATAGAATTTGTGAAGAGTCTTCAAGTGTTCTTTGAAGCGAGGTACTTCGTAACGGTTTACGATCTTAGTAGTGTCCCCTTCAAGGTCGATAACGAATGGAAGTCCATTTGGAACTGGGTAGTCAAAGTTATCAGATGGGATGAAGTTCTTAGTAACCGCAAATGGCACTACATCTGGAGCTTTTTCTTTGATTTGTTTCAAGACTGGTTCAAGTGTTTCATATGAAGTGACACCTGAAATATCGATACCGTATTTAGCAAGAAGAGTTCCGTTGAAGGCGAAGTTTTGAGATGATGCAACGTTGGCTGCAACTGGAACTGCGTAAATTTTACCGTTAATGCTGTTACCTTTGATGTAAGCTGGGTCAAGTGCTTTATAAAGCTCTGCTCCTTCTTTCTTATACAAGTCAGTCAAGTCAGCATAGGCACCTTTTTGAGCATTTACAATGTAGTTATCTGCAAAGGCGATATCATAGTTTTCACCAGATGATGTGATAACTGACATTTTCTTACCATAGTCACCCCATCCAAGATATTGGATATCCAATTTGGCACCAACTTTTTCTCCGATGATTTTGTTAGCATTTTCTAGCAATTCATCCAAGTTATCTGGTTTGTCACCGATTTGGTACATTTTGATAACAGTCTTATCACCTGAAGCTGAGTCAGCAGCTTTTTTGTTGTTACCTGAAAGGTTCCCACAAGCAGCAAGACCTGCAGCCAAAGCGACTACGCTAGCAGATGCAAAAGCATATTTTTTCCAGTTTTTCATGATAAAAACTCCTTTTTTTATTTTTAAACTTATAAACAATGTAATGATCTTATACTCAATGAAAATCAAAGAGCAAACTAGGAAACTAGCCGCAGGCTGTACTTGAGTACGGCAAGGTGACGTTGACGCGGTTTGAATTTGATTTTCGAAGAGTATTAACTTCACGCAAGGGAAGTTGGGAAATGAGAAATGATTTTTCTCAACAAGTACTATTCTTTCACACCACCGATAGTCAAACCTTTTACAAAGTAGCGTTGGAAGAATGGATACAGAATCGCGATTGGAAGGGTTGCCACCACAACCATGGCCATACGTCCTGTTTCTTTCGGTAGAGCAACTCCCAGTTGACCAGATAGACCGACTGCTTTGGCGATGTAGTCCATATTTTGCTGGATTTGCATGAGCAAATATTGCAATGGATACAAGTTGTCACTCTTAATGTAAAGAAGGGCGTTGAACCAGTCATTCCAGAAACCAAGTGCTGTTAAGAGCGTGATGGTTGCGATACCTGGTAGTGATAATGGTAAACAGATTTGGAAGAAAATCCGGGCCTCACTGGCACCATCGATACGAGCGGATTCGAGAATAGCTTCGGGAATCGTCTTCTTGAAGAAGGAACGCATCAAAACAATATTGAATGGTGAGAGAAGCATTGGAACAATCAAGGCCCAAACAGTGTCACCAAGCTGAAGTACACGAGTTACCATGATATAACCTGGTACCAAACCAGCGTTGAACAACATACTAAGTAGAACGAAGATTGTAAAGAATCTGCGATACTTAAAGGTTGTCCGTGAAATGGCATAAGCATAAGTTGTTGTGATAAAGACATTTGTCAATGTCCCAACTACGGTTACAAAGACTGAGATGAAGAGGGCTTGGAGGATTTTATCCTTAAACTGTGCCAAGAACTCAAATCCATCTAATCCAAATTGAGATGGGAAGAAGCTATATCCATTTTGGAGGATACTCTTTTCATCTGTTACCGAAATAACGATAACGAATACGAAGGGTAGGATACAAGAGAGGGCAACCAAACCAGAAATGGTACTAAAGAAGATATCTGCTTTCTTACTGAAGGAGTGAATGCCGACATTATCAATTTTTTCTTTTTTAATTTTCTTTTCTGCCATATTCTCCTCCTTTCTAGAACAAGGCTGAGTTTGGATCAACTCGTCTTGCAAGTAAGTTTGATAGGATAACCAGAATCAAGCCGACAACTGATTGGTAGAGACCTGCCGCTGAAGCCATCCCGATATCCGCTGTCTGAGTCAAGCCATTATATACATATACGTCCAAGACATTGGTTACGTTATAAAGCTGACCAGCATTGTGGGGGATTTGGTAGAAGAGACCAAAGTCTGCACGGAAGATATTTCCGACTGCAAGGATAGTCAATACGGTTACCAGCGGTGTCAACTGCGGAATAGTTACATTGCGAATTCGTTGCCATTTGCTGGCCCCATCCACTGTCGCTGCTTCGTAGTAGGTTGGATCAATTCCCATGATTGTCGCATAGTACATGACACTGCTATATCCAAAACCTTTCCAAATACCTAGGAAAAGTAGGAGATATGGCCAGATGCCTAAGTTAGCGTAGAAATTGATTTCCTTCATCCCGATAGACTCTAGGAAATGGTTGAACACCCCTTTGTCAATGTTTAGGAAGGCATCTGTAAAGAAACTGATGATAACCCAAGACAAGAAGTAAGGGAACAACATGGAAGTTTGGAAGATCTTAACCATTCTCTTAGAACGGAGTTCACTGAGGATGATAGCAATCCCTACTGATACAATCAAGCCAATAAAGATAAAGCCGAGATTGTAGAGGACAGTATTTCGTGTGATAATAAAGGCGTCTTTTGAACTAAACAAGAATCTGAAATTATCGAGTCCGACCCATTTACTATTCACGATACTATCTATGAATCCATTACTGGTCATGTGGTAGTCTTTAAAGGCAACCACGTTCCCAAATACTGGAATGTAGAAGAATAGAATCAACCAGAGTGCCCCTGGTAAAACCATCAAGAGAAAGATCCAGTTGTCTCTCAAGGTTTTTGAAAACTTATTCATAATTTCCTCCCTTTTTTATTTTGATATCCATCTAAAAATTCCTTTTTAGACTTTTGATAACGATTACATTATTAGTATACTCCTATTTGAAGGTTAGGTTAAACTACTAATTATAGAAAAAACTCCACAAATTATTTTATGTGGAGTACTTTTTTAAGAAAGGGATGTTTCACGAGAAACACTCTGCCCAAGGTAAGGTATTCTTGTTTTTAAGTCGTATAAATCGTCGATGCGGTCGCAATAGTGTGCCATTGGTTGGCTGTTGTGGCTGCAAAGTCCTTGTCTGCGTAGAAGTCAGTAAATGGTAGGATTTCAACTTCTAGCTCGTCGATGCGGTCAATCTGATCAGACAGATAAGTCTCTATACGGCTTTCTGCTCGTTTGATACGCTGCAAGAGTCCGCCCATACGGATATCGACCGTATCCAATCCAAAGACCTTATTTTCCTTCAACCATTGGTGGCTAAAGAGGGTATGGAAGTGTTTGATTTGGCTTCTGAGTTCTGGTAATTCTTGTCTGGCAATTACTTGCAGGCTTTCTTTATCACCCTCTTGGTAGGACTGACGGATGCGCCGTCCCACATCCACTTTCCTACTTAAAATCTGGTTCAACTGGGCCTGAGTTTCAAAGAGGTAAGCATAATTTCCTGCTTTTTCTTTAATGTCAGCAAGCGTATCAGCGGCCTGAGCGAAGTGCGGTTTGTCCTGTTCAGGTGTCATGTGTCTGTCAAGAATCGGACAGAGAACATCCTGGTAAAAGACATAGCGGTTAGGATTGATGCCACTAAGATTGCCTGGTAGGTCTGGCAAGAGGTTGGCAAGGTCAATCTGCATAAAATCCTCAACTGATAGACCTGTATTGGTCTGGAAATGAGCAGACAAACGGTCTAGGTCATTGCGGTAGCTGAGTTCTGCCCAGATTTGCAAGCTTGGTAGGATAGAAAACTGGGCAGTTTCACCACCATTATCCCCCCAACCCGTTACAATGACTTCTTTGATATCATTGGAACGACAGGCTTTATTAGCTTCAATAGCGATGAGACGGCTGAAATGGTTGTTGGGTGTGAAACCAATCCACTTCCAAGCACCACCTGCAAAGGCAAGGTCATGGCTAATCTTGTGGTGGTTGCAGAAGTTGCGATTGTATTTTTCCTCGCTATCCTGATAATAGTCCCAATAAACCAAAGTCACTCGGTCTTTAAGCCGGTCGAGGTAAACACGCGTTTCCTCTGGAATTTCCACGTCACGATCGTACTGACCATCCGCTGACATGAGTTTAAAGAACATATCGCTCCACATCTGACAGTGGAAACCATACTTGTCAGCAATATCCAGCACGCGCTCCAAGTGTTGGCACATGAGGAGACTGCGATCCACCACACCGTTCAGAATCAAGTAGCGTCCCAAACCAACCAAGTGGGCTTCGTCCATCCCGATATTGACCTTGCGAGTTTGCAGTTTAGATAGAGTCGCAAACATGCCATCAATCAGGTTATAAACCTTTTCTTCGCCAATGAGAAGAATATCCTCCACATCACGGAGCTCCTGCACTTCCTTGACACCCCATTTGACAAAGGCTGACAAGTGGGCCAAGGTCTGGATGCAGGGCACAAAGGTCATGTCAAACTGCTGGGCATAGGCTTCGATTTCCTGCAACTCTTCTGCTGAATAAGCCCCACGGAAGTAACCAAAGTATGGTTGCCCCTCAATCTGGTAGGTGTCTTCCATGTAAAGCTCAAAGGTTGAGTAGCCCATGAGAGCCAATACCTCAATCATCTGCTTGGCAGAGGCTACATTCAAAACTGCATTTCTGGAACAGTCTGCCATATAAGCCAAATCTTCATAAGCTGCTTGTTCTTCAATCTCTACCTTGTCACCTTCTGCTAGAGCCGTTGCCAACAAGGACAAGGCACGATAAAGTTGGTGGGGTTTGCGGTAAGTTAGTTGATAGTGGCCACCCTCACCCTTGATAGAGATAGACGCTTGGTCAGACTGGGCAACAGCTACTTCCACATCTGGTAAAGAGATATGCTTTGTCAGCAAGTCGATTGCCTGAGTTTGTTTGGGACTAAGTCCTGTAAATCTTACCATTGGTTTTCCTCCTGTAGCCAGTTGACAAGGGCACCGTAGAGATTGGCATCTGCATGATAAGTACAGGCTTGGATAACGGGTGCAACCGTGTATTCTTCGTAAGTTTCTACAAAATCATCGACAGCTTTTTTGACCCCTTGGATGAAGTCTGGATTTTGACTTATAGAGCCTCCCAGACTAATGACATCTGGATCAATCAGATACTGAATATTGAGCAAGCCTTGCGCCAGATTGCGGTTCATGCGCTCAATAGCTTCTTGACAAAGGGTATTTCCTGCTTCGGCCTCTTGGTAAATCTTGCGACCGTCCCAGTCAGTCTGACCAGATTTTTCAATCACGTAGCGCACCATATTTCCAGTTGACGCTAGTTGCGACCAGTTGTTGAGCTTTTCAGCAGGGGCAAGAGTTGTCATGTAGCCAAATTCTCCACCCAGACCGTGGCGACCTCGATGAAGTCTACCATTGATAATCATGGCTCCGCCAATCCCTGTCCCAATCACGACACAGGCTGCATTTTCAAGTTCTGGATGAGCCAGCAATTCACTGAGTCCAACGCAGTTAGCATCATTTTCCAGATGGATAGGAATCTGATAAGAGCTAAGCGCCTCATACCAAGAAAATCCGTGAATGTAGGGTACTGCACTGAAGCCATCAATCACACCTGTCTCTTGATTGACCGCGCCTGGAACGCTCATAGCAATCCCGCTATAATCCTGCTCTGACAAACGTTGATCTAGCCAAGCTAGTAAGTCCTCCAAACTTTCTGGCGTTGGAATGCTTGTCTTATCTAGTATTTTCCCATCAGGAGTCAGACTGGCAAACTTAATCCCAGTCCCTCCGATATCAATCGTTGCAATAGTCATTGTTTTTACCATAAAAAGGGGCGAATCAGCAGTTAGTTCTTACCTTTTCGCCCCTCCTTTCTCTTTATGTTTACTTGTTGAAATTAAATTTCTTCTTTTTTGATGAATTCTGTACGAATCTCTTGTGGTGAAATGAGTCCTCTATGAACTGGGTATGGTCGTTCAAGTAGGTCAAGGAAGAGATGTTGACTTTCCGGTACACGTACATTTTCACTACACATATTGTAGTAACGAAGAACATAGCCTTCTTCATTTTCAGCTACCTTAAAGGCTGTTGGACAGATTTGCGGTATGCTGAGAACAGAATGGCTCAAGAGGCTACCAGTCGCAGCCACGCTTCCTTCTTGTCTAGCAAGCTGAAGGCTGGTAAATGGTGTCTGCAAGGCTTTAGCACGACGATAGGCTGAGAAGCGTTCTTGGGCTTGGTGGCATTCAAGCGCAAACTCGACTTCAAACTCACGCAAGCATTGTGCTTCTGGTGTTGGGAAATAACCCCAGTCACCTAACTCACCTGATGCACGCAAAATAGTCACTGCAATGGTGTCGTCTCCAAGGATTTCGTATTCATTCAATCCCTTGTTAGATACAGTCACCCCTTTTTCATCGTCATACAGACTGACAAAGGCTTGTTGGTGTTGAGGATTTTCAGGATTTTCCCATGAAGCTGCTGGTTTGTTTGGTCGTGTCACCACCTCATAAATGCTTTCAGAATCATTGCTCGGACGCGTGTTATGAGTCTTGACCAAGAGACGGATACGGTGGTCTTTGGCAGTGTTAGTAAAGCGAGTCTTGCAACGGATTTGTGGATTATCAACGAAGACAGTCATCTCTGTTTCAAGAGGAATACTTGTCAATTCTTCTGAACGTCCAGCTTCACGCTTCATAAACTCGATGATGCCTTTTTGCTCTTCTTCTAGCTTTTCATCAGCACTGACAGGCACGGTCAATTCATGTTTGAGCAAAATCTTAGCGTAGCGAGCTGTGTTTTCCAAGACCTCGTAGCCCTTAAGCTCTGCATAGATTGGCTCTGTTCCTTTTGGTTGGAAATAGATATACTCGTTTCCGATGTCACCACGGTCTTCAAAGCGGATAAAATCTTCATAGGCTTCGTGAGTTGTCTTATCATAAACTGTGATATTGTCATCCACACTCACCGTTACAAATGGTGTATCAATCACTCCGTTTTGGTAAATACCCTCACGGTGTGCTTGCTCTCCTTCCAGCAATTGGAAGGTTGTCCAAGAAAGCGGTGCTAGGTGAACTGGAATGGTCACGCGCACTTGTCGAGCGATACGAGCTTGGCGGAACTTATCTTTTGGTAAATCGTACTCAAAATTAGCTCCGAGGTCTTCGATTTTAGCCTCTACAGGACGACCATCCAAGTCCTCCACACGATAACTTGGCAAGGTTAAGGCAGCCATCTTCTTGTAACCTTCTGTTGGGTGCAATTCCTTGAAATCACAAGTCGCCACATCAATCACTGTGCTGACAGTATCGACCTTATCATGCAAGCCTGTGTTAATGACAGTAAAGAGATAATCACTTTGAGCCTTAGCTGTAGCGATTTTACCCTTCCATTCGTTAAGAAGATTGCTCTTAACAAAGTTTCCGACTTGGTTAACCTTGGCAAAACGAGTTTCCATCTCGCGGTGAACTTCGTCCACGCTACAGCCACAGATGCTATCATGCGGCGCATTTTGCAAAAGAGTTTTCCAAGCATAGGTCAACTGGTCCTTGTGGTTATGACCCCCAGTGATAATAGTCAAGGGTTCTACAACTTGCTCTAGGAGGTTGCTATTTTCTTGGAAGGCTTGTTTGAGATAAATACGAGATGAAGAAGTGTTGGCAAGTGTGTACCAGCCGTCTGTTTCCTGACTGGTCAACTCACCTGTAACCGTTGATAATTGCTCTGGTAGGGCACTTTCCACAGCTTGAACATATTCATCAAAAGAACTATGAACAAAGGTTACATCTGGGAAGAGTTCATTTGCCACACGAATGGCTTCACTCAAATTTTTCTGGACAGGCTGATGGTCACAGCCGTTCATCATCAACCACTGGTTGGTCGAAGCATAGTCACGCACGTCTGCCAGTTTTTGTTTCCAGAAGGTCAAGGCCTCGTCTTTATCAACTGGGATTTCATTCCCATTACTATACCAGTTGGCAAAGAGGATACCGAGGACACGACTTCCGTCCGCACCCTGCCAGTACATTTCTGAAAACTGGGAAGTAAACTGCTCATCTTCGAGAACTTGGTTGTCAAATCCAATCGGTTTCACACCACGACCAAAGGCTGCCACGTGAATGCCTGATTTTTGAAGGATTTGAGGAGCTTGTCCCATATTTCCAAAAGTATCTGGGAAGTAACCAATCTGAGTGGATTTGCCCCATTTTGCAGCTTCTTGCTGACCAATCAAGGTATTGCGGACATTGGCTTCACTTGAAATCAAGTAGTCATCTTGCAAGATGTAAAAAGGACCAATTTTAAGTTTGCCTTCGTCGATGTATCGTTGGACTTTGTCGCGATTTTCAGGGCGAATCTCCAAGTAGTCATCAAGGACAATGGTTTGACCATCCAAGTGGAAGCTCTTGAACTCAGGGTCATTTTCAAAGAGATCAAAGAGATTGTCAAATAATTCCACCAACTGCATACGGTGGCTTTCAAAAGGCAAGTACCACTCACGATCCCAGTGACTATGTGAGATAATATGTACGACAACATTTTCCATGAAGTAAAACCTCATTCTAAATTTAAATTTTTATTGTTAACGTTTTTGGATGTAAGATTTGCTCAATCAAATTCAACAAATCACCAACAGTTTAACTCTAAATATTTTATTTATCAAGAATTTAACTATGATTTGAGATGAAATTTGAAAGAAGTATATATTTAGCTACTTTGTCTTGGTAAATTGGCTAAAAACAAGTAAAATCCTAGATTAACGAATATCCAAGTAATCCAAGACCAACTCACAGAACATCATGTTGGCCCAAGAGAACCATTCACGAGAATAAAGAGTTGGGTCATCTACGTGGAAGCTTTCATGCATAACACCAGTACCACCATCGCAAGCAACCAGCTGATCCAGTAAGAATTTCTTCTCTGCCTTATCTCTTGTTGTCAAGCCTTGGATAGAAAGGGCAATGGGCCAGATATAGCGATAGAAGGTATGGGAACTTCCGAGACCGCTAGCGTATTCTCCTTGGTAGAAGTATGGATTTTCAGGGCTCAGAATGGTACGACGAGTTGCTTGATACACTTCATCATCGACCGAACAGTAACCCAGATAAGGTGCAGCCAGCAGACTTGGTACGTTTGGATCATCCATGATGCTGGCATTTCCTAGGCCATCCACTTCAAAGGCATAAATCTTTTCGCCCTTGCTGTTGGTTGTGTAGGCGTAGTTTTCGATTCCTTCTTGGATTTCAGCCTGAAGACGTTTAGCATCTGTGATAATGCTCGAGCTATCAGCTAGGTCTAATGCTGCGAAGATCTCTTGCACATAACCCAAAACTACTACAGCAAACATATTTGACGGAATCAAGTAACTATACTGGCAACAGTCATCACTCGGACGAAAAGCTGACCAGGTCATGCCTGTCACTGCAAAATCAGGGCCAAAGCCATCATTTACCAAGGTATCTTCCTTGCGGTCCGTATCTCGGACAAAACGATAAGGAGAGTTCTTGTGGTCTTGTTCCACCGTCCAAAGATGGAGAATTTCCTTAGTCGCTGCGACAAAAGTCTCATCAAACTGACTAGTCTCGCCAGTCTCTTTCCAGAGGAGATAAGCCAGCTGCAAAGGATAGCAAAGCGAGTCCACCTCATACTTGCGTTCCCAAATCCAGCCATTAAGGTCGGTATGGTCTGTCTCGTGGTGCCCCTTCCAGTTCTCCTCAATGTTAAAGGAATTGGCATAAGGATCCTTGAGCACCAAGGTCATCTGACGTTTGACCAAACCTGCAACGGTCTGACACAGGAGGGCATCTCTTTTAGCCACATGCAGGTAGGGTCTGAGTTGGGCTGTCGAATCTCGAAGCCACATAGCAGGAATATCCCCAGTCAAGACAAAGGTTGAACCATCTTCTAGGATTTCAACCGTATTGTCCAAGGTGTCTGTGTAGCAACGCTCGAAAACATCCACCCACTCTGGATGGTCCTTAGCCCGCTCTGCCACTTCATCTAGCCATTCTCTAACAATTTCTTTTGAATAAATCATCGTGCAGTATCCTCTTTCAAACAAGTTTCATTTTCAGTATATAGCTTTTGAGACAGAAAATACATACACAAATGATAGTCATTTTTCTACATAATAAAAGAATTCTTATCTTATGTTTCCTTAGGGCTTCCTAACCCTTATATCACGCGCTTTTGAACAAAAAATACTAACATTACTTTTTACTACTTGCTCCCCCAAAGTACGCAAAAAGGGGAGCAAAAAAGCCCCACAAAAGGGCTAAGATTTGATGAGTTCAGCAGGCAAGAAACTAGCACGGTCAAACGTGCTTTTTTTATTGCTAATAGGTTCATTATATCACGTAGAAAATAAATAATATCAAAAAGCACTTAGATTTCTCTAGGTGCTTTGGTATTTTATATTGCGTAGTCATATCCTAGATTTTCTTTTATTTGTTCGAACATTTCTAAAATATGACCAGGGGTGTTATCTTTGAATAAAAATCTAGGAGTTGTATCATCTGGAAAGCTAGTTTTTATCCACGGATATATTTCTGTATAGAACTGCATCATTTCTTTACTAGGCAACGCCATTACTTCCATGATAATACCTCCTTAACTTTAACCTCATTATAAACTTTCCTAGACTATTTTTCAACCACTAAAACACCGTCACGATAGCTTTTAGCAAAGTCTAGCAGTATCTCAGCTTTGAGACGTTCATACTCAGCCCTATCAATGTCTAGTGTCTCGTATAATTGCCATAGCTTTAATCTCTCTCCAGTTCGCCTTGTAAAGAGATTGGCGAATATCTCACGTCGTAAATCGTCCAGATTGTCCCTGTAAGCCTCAATCATGCTTACTATCTCCACCGCTTTGGCTTCAAACGCTCCATCTTGACCGTCTAGGCTCAATTTAACCAGTGAATGATAGCTTTTCAGAAATCTGTAGATCTGCTTTGTTGTCTCTTCTTTATCGATTTGCATTTTTCACCTTGGCCAAGTTCTCAATGGCTTTTTTCTTAATTCTGTAAATTTGAATCTTACTAAAATCTAACTCCTTACAAACCTTAGCCATAGGTAGGTTATTCAAATACAACATTGTCAAAATCAAATTTTCAACTACATCATCTAACTGATTAATCATGTTCAAAACTTCAAATCGTTCATCCATAATAGCTTGCATTTGCTCCACTATCTCATCTTTAAGTTCCAAGGCTTCCAGTATCTTCTCCTCGGTAGTATTGGTTTTGCTAGTTTTTACCCTTGTCGTGAATTGATTGGATCCAGATAATAGTCCATTGTCTAAACTCTGGTACTTTAGTTGCAATCTCTGGATAAGTTCGTTTCCTTTCTTTACTCTTTTTAGTTGTGCCTCTATTTCTTTAATGGTCAAGTTGATACTCCTTCATGGTATAATTAGTTTAAAGAGTAGTGAGGTAGAGATGATAGTGTCGCTACGCAACTTCATAGTATGAGATGACGGGACAGGCACACCGTCCACTACTCCTGAGCGCTTAGATTGTTCTAGGTGCTTTTTTCATTGTATCTGCGTTCGCTCTTGATTCAAGTCCATTCTACGTACCATTTGATAAGCGATTAAGAGACGTTTTTATCTCACTTATTTCCTTGTTATTCTGCAAGCAATTAAGGCAAGTTATTTCTTTGCTTATCTGCTTATCGTTTTATAAGCAACAAATCCAAAATAACAGACTTTTAAACTGCTCTTATCTCCTTATCATTTGGTAGGAAAATAAGGGGAGTTATTTTAGTTCTTATTCCCCTGTCATTTTGTAAGGAGAAAATCCAAATTAAGGAAGCTAATAAGTCTCCTTATCTCCTTACAATTTTTCAGGGAGCAAAATCAAAATAAGCGATGTTATTTCCTGTCTTATTTCCTTACCGTTTGACAAGGAGAAAAACGAAAATAAGGAGCTTTTAAATTCGTCTTAACTCCCTATCGTTTTGTAAGCAATTAAGAAGGTTTATTGTCGCCCTTATCTGCCTATCATTCTGCAAGGAGTAGATCCGAAATAAGAGGGCTAAAAACTTCGCTTATCTGCTTGTCGTTTCTCAGGGAGTTAAGGAGGGTTTTTATTGCTCTTATCTGCTTGATAACTGATAAGCTCTATTCATTACAAAAACCTATATTGTCCCAGAATATCCGCAATCCTTTTGTATTTTTAATTTCTGAAATAGCTTTTTCTGCTTCTTCTTTTGTCGGATAGACTTCTATAATATCTTTGGGATTTTTTCCACCTATCCTATATCTTACCTCAAAATGTCCAGTATCAATCTGCGTCAAAAACACGGTATCAACTTCATCAACCACCGCTAACTTATTCAACTTATTTAAACGGTTTTTAATCGCCTTCATCTAGTATCTTCGCCTCTAATATTTCTAATTGCTCTACTACTTCAACCATTTCAACCGCTTTATAAGCCATGTTTAGAATGCTCTGGGCGCTTTGTTGTCTAGCGTAAGGGCTTACTGTCTCATCTAGCATAATTTCCCTCAATACGGTTACAGCCTCAACGCTCGCATTCTGTAACAGCGTAGTAGACTCCTTGAGTTGTTCGCTACGTCTTTCACGGTAAACCCTCTTAAAAGTTACATCGTTCAAGTAATTGTAAGCCGTCCTTCTGGTTATTCCACTTAATTCACTAGCTTTTTTTACATTCCCAGTCATGAGATAATTGGCCATAAATATTTCTTTTTTTCTGCTTAATTCTGTCAAATACTAGTCACCTCACTTTATTGGTCTAATTCTGGAAACTCACTTATCCCAGTCATTTCCCTAAGTTCATCCATACGTTTTTTTGATTTCTTATAGTCTGCTAGCTTAATATCTTTAAATGGTGTTTTAATAAAATCATCCATATCTATCTTTATTTCATCTTGCTGAAAAGCAAATCTTAAACAATCCACATATAAAGATATACATTCATCAGTTGTTGCATATTCCGTCTTTCCAGCATACTCTTCTAACTTTTCTAGTCTTGCTTTTAAACTTCTAACCATTCCCCTACCTCGTGTGTAATTCTGTCTGATTTATGTAAAAAAAGGGGATTGCTCCCCTGTGTTCTACTTCAAATGCTCTGTATAACCAGCAAGTCCTTTATATTCGCCCTCTACGTCCAACTTTTGGAGTAGGCTAATACTTTCATCGCCTAGCTTTTCCAACGTACCAAAAGCAGTCATAGAGTCCATAGGGATAGGCGTATCAGAAAGCAAGCGATCAGCATAGTCTAATAGTTCCAGCTCGTAGTCTGTGACCTTATTCAGCAATCTCTCAAAGTCCTCTGACTCTTTGAGTTGAAGCACGCGCTCCCGTTTGTAACGTTCCTCAAATGCTTCATCGTCCACTGGTTGGTTGTAGTAGTCTTTGAAACTGTCACAAATACGCTTGAAAGTCTTGTTTAGCTTGTGATCTTCCACATACTCAGCGACAAGCGTCCCTTTATCCTTGTGAGTTATTGAAATAGATGGTACTTCATAAGTCCCAGTCATATATCCCAGTAGCGCGTGACCTGCTACCGTAGCAGTATCTAGGTCTTTAAATTCGTAAGTGAAAGTAAATGTTTTGGCTTTATCCGAAAATGTTTTTAATGTCATGTTGTTTTTCCTCTTTCTGTTTTAAGGGTGTCACTAGTAGTTACACCATTGCAAGGGGGTCGGTACTATCTACCCCATTTTGTTACCTTCTTTAGTGATTTTGTTACCTTCTAGGTAACATAGTTCAGCCTTACTCCCCCAAGGGTTTAGACCCTTTTGTTACCATGTTACCTTCTTTTGAAGTCATAGCCCTTATATATAAAAATACTATTTTTCCCCTATATAGAGAGTTAAAAACAAGGTAACAAGGTAACATTTTCCCAAAAAAGTCAGTCGTATCAAGGGTTTAACAACGTTACCTTCTTTCTAAACAAGGTAACAAGAAGGTAACATTTTTGGGTAAAAACCTAGATATACCAAGGGTTTAGGGCATAAAAAGAAGGTAACATTTTAGTCTTTAACGACAGCGTGATTAGTTTTGGATAGTTTGGTTCTTTCAAACTCTAGCGGATCTAGTTTGTCATAATCTTCAACTTTGACCCTCGCTCTTTTAAGTTTGTAATGATTGGGTGTTAACTGTTGTAAGTGTCTTATCGTTTCTTTTCCTGCCCCGTAAACATTGGGCTTGGGTATTCCCATATCTTCAGCATAATGTTTCAGCGACCTAGTTAGTATAAAAACAGGTACTACGTCCAGCTCATGCCAACCTTTTTCCATGTATTCATGCTTAACCCATGAAAGTAAGTAGTCATTATCCTCCTGGTATTCTTCTAGGAGTCCTTTAACTGCTTTAGGTTCGATAAAGTGAGTAAATGGCTCTTGATTGATAGCTTTGTAGAGGGCATATTCTAATACTTCATCATTGGCCAAAAATTCATTTTTTATCCAAGGTTTTTCCTTCTCCCCGTTAAAGTCAGCATTAAAAGGGACGATCATAATTCTACGATACCAGCCTTTTGTCTTGTTGCCACCATTGGGGATATAATTCCCTGAAAAGATATTGAATAACTTGAAAGTAGCTTCAAAGGCTGGGCGTCCTTTTGGATTGACTAGAACAGTGTCGCCACTAGTGATACTCATTAAATCAGACGGATTTTTTAAGTATTCGTTAGGCGCTTCGTCTCCAATATTACAAACCTTACCTACCAAGGTCTCCAAGTTATGCTTTTCAGCAAACTGTGCAGGCTTTAAGGCTGATATATTACTTTCCCCTATCAGATTGATAAGGAAGCGCTGAAATGTCCCTTTACCATTGTTACCGTCCCCGTAGAAGATAGCAAACTTATTTCGGGTATGGTTAGGGTTAATAGCTTCAAGGATAATCTGCCAAAACAGTGTTACCAGTTCACTATCATTACAAGCGATTGAGTTTAGCCAATCATCAAAAGTTTTTCCTTCTCTATCTCTTGGGACTCGTTTAGGCGCGTGGTAGGCCGTGCTTATCTTACTTGTAATTACATACTTAGGACTAAAGGGGAGTAGTTCCTTAGTTTCTAAGTTGATAATGCCGTTCTGTACGGGAATAAGGTTAGCACTTTCTAAAGGTTTTCGTATCTTTGCCAATGTTCTAACCATTAACTTAATCTGTGGCCACTCTCTGGGTTTAATTCTAACGTCAAAGGTCTTACACAAAAGATTGAATAGATCATTACTAGCGGTATAGATACCCTCGTCTAAATCGTAGATATAGAGCAGGCTATAATCAGGTATATTGCTCTTGCTGATAAAAGTAAATGTGACAATCTCGCTCAGTATTTTAGCTACTGTGAATGTTTGGGGCATGGCCACCTTTTCGGTAACGTCCCCTGTGGTCTCATTTACTTTAGTTTCGGTATGTTCTGCCCGCCATTCTTCACCAGCTTTAAAGATACGATTTTCAAGCTCCTTCATCGTTCTAGGAGGGTGTTCTTGCTCTCTGACCTCCATGATTTCACTTTTTAGGTTTGCTAATTCTTCTAGTTCTATGGTTCTAACCTCTCTTTCTATATTCAGCCCGTGCTATACTGCTAAAAGTGCGGTCTAGCTCTTCAATAGGCAATGGTTCAACCGTCACGCTATTGGCTATCTTTGTAAGTTCATAGGCGGTCTCTAGGTCACAATCAACCCACTTATTAAAGAGTAAGCCTACAAAGCGTGTCAATGCTACGTTGCGCCCTCCCTCGTCTCCAAAGCCGTTGAAAAGCGTGTCAATGATCCTCATGGTCATAGATTTCTGACCGCTTGGCCTTGGAGTGTATGGAAGACTTGTAGCATTCTGTTTGACTGGTTCAGCCGTTGTCTGTGGTACTGGATAATCAAGTCCATGCTCCACAATCTTTTGATAACTTGCTGGGTCGCCTGTTGTTACTGGTAGCCCTTGAAGTTGTGACCATGTTAAACTGGCCATGTCAAAGGGTAGTCCAATCTTGTCAGCAATCTCTTTCACTACCTGCTTATAGGTTGCCTCGTTCATCACGTTGTCAGGCTTCACTACAAGGCGAAAACGGGGCTTTTCTAAGCTATGTTTGATAGTCGGGTATAAGATATAGGAGTAGCCAAATAAAGCGCTAGAAACGGCTTTTATGAAGTCCTCAGACGTCCCCTGTATATCGTCATAATCAAGGAAAATCAAATCCCGATAGATTAGACTGGAGTTGTTTCGCTTGTAACTGCCATGCTTTTCTGGCGTCACTTTCCCACTGATACAGTAAGGCGCTTGTGTACGTTTAAATTCTTCAATGTTTGCCCCTTCAGGGACTACCAAAGGCTTAAAGCGTTCAATGTACTGGAACGGCTCAATTTTATCAAATGGATAGACAAGATTACTCTGAAAGCCTTTAGCCTCATAAATTGTCATACTATCGCCCCTTTTTGCGTTTCTTTTTTAACTTCTTCAGTAGCTTTTGTTCTTGGAACTGTTCCAAAGATCTGCCACGGTGCTTATACAATTTAATGTCATGATAATGGCCTCCGCCCTGTGCTGGGTGTGTGTTATATCTACCCATTTTCTACCCCCAGAAACTTCCAGATGTCAGATATTTTATAATAGATTTTCCTAGTATCTTCTAGCGGTGGCTGATACCGTCTTAGCCCTGCTTTTTCCCACTTTTGGAGTGTCAGATATTTTATATCTAACTCGCCCATGACTTCCTGGGCTGATATTAAACCTGTCAGTCGTGGTTTGACTGTATCACGCGCTTCCAGGTATCTTTCCACTACCTCCAGAATGCCATGCGATAGATCTTGCTCACTTTCTCGGCTTAGGTTAAACATATCCGCCCACCTCCTTCAAGGTTTCTTTGTAGCTCTCTAAATCAGCATTTAAAAGGACAGTTAGGCGCTTTTCTTCTTCTCGTATCTGATTGTAAAATGTTTTTGCACCGTCCAGTAACTCCTCTTTGTTAGCTGGGATAAAATATCCTCTAAATGTTCCATGACGTACCCCGATGATAGGAACGCCGTAGCGCGTGATCAGACGGCTGATAATATCTTGCACGGTTCTTTCTGCTAGCTTAGTGATCAGGCTGATTTCTGCCCCTGTTATGGAGTTCTCAGCCCCTACCTTGATTAGTCTTAATACTCGTTTATCATTCTCTGATAGGCTCATTCAGTTCCTCCCCATACGTTGACCCCTGCAAGCTGGATATATCGCCCATATTCAGGGTTTAAATCCTCGCTAGGTGTTTCTATCGTCTGTTGGTTTTCTCGCTCAAATTGGGCGCTTTTTTTGCGGTCTCGGTGATTTAGGTAAAGCAGTAAGCCAATCAATACCACCACAAAGACAATCGATTGTGTATTGGTCAAATCTAGTTCATTCATGTCATGCCCTCGCTTGATAACTCTTAATGTAGTCCACTTGTTTTCTATGCTCCATCTTCAGGTATTCCTCCACCTCTTCGGTACTTACCTTTCTATCTACAAAATCAGCAATAAACTGGAAGAGGTTTGGGATTTTTGCCTTAATTTCTGCCATTAGTTCATCAAATTCTGCTTGTGTCATGTTGTCTAAATCTAATGTCATTTTAATAGCCCTCTTTCTTCTAAATCAGCAACTACTAAACGACGTAAGTACATCCAGGTTGAAGTAGTGGTATGATTGATCCCATTACTTAAATTATTTTCTTTTATTGCTTGATCTAAGAAACTGAATAGCAACCAGTCAGGAGTTCCACCATGCCTTTTTGTACAGTCGTCGTCATATTTTTTTAATTCCCCAAGCAGGTTCTCAACATTCCTATTAAAAAACTCCTCATGACTTGCCTCTTGCTTTTTATAAGTTTCCGATAGTTTATAAAATTGAATCCATAACTGACTAATTGCTGATCTACAATCTTCAGCAATCTCGGTTGCTCCGTGGTGTTTCTTTGATAAATGCCACTCTGATAAAATATCTAGCTTTTCTTCTACAAGTCCTAACTCTGTTTCAAAATCTTTAAAGTATGTATCCATGTTTTTACCTCTGTTTCTATGTTGTGTAATTGCCCTGATGGCTTTTTAATGCTTTTTTACTATACTGGATATCCTCACACTCAGAGTCGCCAAACTTTGCGAGTGTGGGGATTTTGAATGGTTGTTTCTTATACAGTTTTTCTTGTCTACAGCCTCACGCTCAGAAGTTTGCCGACCGAGAGCGTGAGAAAGTACCAGTTTAAAGAGTTGGCGCTCTCCGTATGGTCAAAATGCCCTAGATATGCTATAATCTAGTTATAAATCTTTACTAAAACCTCTTTGATAATAGCTTGCCTGCTTTGTTAAATTCGTTTTAGTCATAGTGTGAAAGGCTCTGCGGTGTGGTTATTGCTAAGCCTTTTTTTGTTGCTTTCACACGCTTCTTTGGCGTGTTTTTTTATTTCTGAATGCCATAGCTTTGATTTCCTGATAACTCATATTCAAGCCAATCATGGCTATTACCATATCCTCAAAGGCTTGATATTGCTCCAGCTCGTCACTTGTCAAGCTATCGATGCCATTATAGCCCCCACGTTCTTCCCTTAACTGCTTCGCGTTCCTGTCGGTTACTGCCTTCAGTAGCAGGTTGTTCATGGTGCTATGCGGATGCTTTGGTGCATTAGACCATGTTTCAATACTGTCATGCAGTGTTTTTCTTTTTGGCTTTTCTAGCGCCCTCTGCATACGAAACTTAGAAAGTTCCTCACGCATTTCAAAGAATGCTTTGACTAGGTTCTTCTTAAACTCCTTTACGGGTTCTGTATTTCGTAAGTAAGTAATCAGCAATGTTGCTTGTTGCTCATTCAAAATATAGTCCCGTACATTTTGCCCACTTTCTGAAGGTGAAATTTTAAATTGCACTTTTCCAAAGCTCTCAAAGTCCTCTCTGTGCTTATTCAGCAAAATCTTCAAATGTCTGTGCTTGATTTCTGCACACTCTGCCACAATACTGCTCAGTGTATACGGCTCTTTCTTACCGTCCATGTAGACTAGTTCCATTGTTTTGCTCCTTTCTTACTCTTCTGGTGTTAAGAGTTCGTCAAGTGTAACTCCTAAATAATCAGCAATCCTTAGCAAGGTTTTTGTGGTTGGATTAACATCGCGTTCATAATAAAAAGGTATAAGTGTACTTCTCGCTATACCTGTCTCTATTGAAACTTTTGAAATTTTTAGGCGCTTTTTTGCTAAAATTACGCGAAAATTGTTCTTCATTGATAACTTCCTTTCATTTTTTGTTAAGTCAAAGTATTTTTTTGGAGCGTATAGCTATCACTTTGATAAGTGTATGTTACAATATTTTTTGATAGTTGTCAATAACAAAATGTAGTTTTTTATATTTTTTTGACAGTTATAGTTCTCTTTTTGTAGTGTTTGTGCTACAATACTATTAAACAATAAAGGAGTTCAATTATGTTAAGAAATAATCTTGCCCGCCTTATGGTTGATAGAGGAATAAAAACTCTCCACTTATCTAATGAAACTGGAATTGCTCGTTCAACAATAACTAAAATAGCAAATAACCAAAGTGATAAAATAGGTATCGATACAATAAATAAGTTGCTTGGAGCTTTGGACGTTCGTCCGTCCGATTTTTTTGATTATATCCCCTACGATTTTGATTTTACTTTTGATGTTGACTTTGAGGATGACAGCCAAAGTAATGAAATTCCTGAAGAAGGATGGCAATGGGGAACTTATCCTGCTTATGCATTTTTGAACGTTTATAGAAATGGCTCAAAAATAAAAACCATTGAATACTCAGGTTCGTTTGATGAAGAACCTATGCACAATGGATTTGATATGACTTTAAAACCACATATATACCTAAATTTAGCTAAAGAAGCAAAAGATTATAAAGATAATTTAAAATTTTTATCAACTATCCCTGTACAATTTCAAACAGATATAAAAAATATACTAGAGGTAAAAATATCAAGTTATTGTGAATCTAGTAACTATCTTACTCCTGAAGTAAGAATAGAGATTTTTCCTCTTGTCAGGGATTGGAAAAATGAAAATTTTTAATCATCTCAACCTATATACCTAAATATCAATTATTGGTGAAATCGTCAGAATTAAAAAAGGAGAATACCTATGAAAAAATTACTAAGCACATCAGCTATTTTACTTTCTGCTACCGTCCTAGTAGCTTGCTCTAACAATCAATCAGCTACCAAAGATAGCTCGGAGCAACCAAAAACGAAGCAAAAAGATACTGCTTCAACAAACGTTAAAGCCAAAGTAGATAACAGTAAATATGATGATCTGATTTCTGAAATCAAATCAAAATTAGATCCTGAATCAACTGGAGCAATAAACGTTAAAATTCAAAATAACGTAATCGATTCAGATTCATCCGAACCGCATGATACAATCATGATTTTGCTAACTGGAACGGCTAAGGATAGCGCAAAAGAATCTCTGGATGCAGTTAATTCTAATTCTGCTACTACTGACCAAAACAATGCAATCACTTTGATTCGTATGGCTATTTCTGAATTTGCTAAAAAGTTACCAGACGACAATACTACTCTTTCCCTTGGTTATGAAAAATCTGCTGACCAATATGACCTAATCGCTAAATCTTCCAAACAGAAAGATATTATCTCTGTTGGTGAAATCATCGTAAATTAAAAAAATACCCCACATTCGCCATCGCCATCTTTGAGTGTGAGGGGCAAAGAAGAGTATTTAACATTAGTAAATTAAAAAAGGAGAAAAAATTATGGGAGCCACTTCTATTTCTGTTAGGCGAGTCTCTGAATTTGAGATACCGAACGGGACTACAGATATCAATAGAGCCAATGTTACCATTGGCTCTATTACAACAACTGGCCAAACCTTGACCATAGAAGGAAAAGTATACACTAAATTTAAAGGAAGTTATACAAAGACAATAGACGATGAAATCTTAGTATATAACTCCGATGCTGACGAATATCAACAATACGACAATTACCAAAAAGCCTTTGAATTCGATATTTTTTATTCGCAAACTGATCAATTATTGTTTTTGACCACAACAACTCCTACAGCGAAAAAATTTTTAAAAGAATTGGAAAAAATCAATTCACTAAATATTAATTATACATCGCTAAAATTTGATTTAATGGCAATTTCCAACATGATGCCACAAACAAAAGGAGTTAGTTTTAATAGTACTGATGCTGGTGTCTCAAGTAAGTCGTTTTCAGGAGACGAGGTCGATGTAAACGATGAAGCAATCGAAGCTTTGGAAAATGATGAAGCAACAAAAATAATAGGTACATTGGATATATTGGGTAAATCAAGAACTATAATGCTGACTCAGTCTGGTACTATTCTCTCTTTCACGTCTTTGACAGATATCTCCGAACAAAGAGAATATCCGATGCTAGAATTTTCTATCGCAACACTAATGAAAATTGGAGTGCTATCATAACCGTGACAACGGGATATATTCTTTAATTAATTTTTCTATGTCTTGACGATTATTAGATGTTCCATAAATCTTATTTAGGGTAGTTTTGACCGATAGATCATTGTCCTTAAATTGCAAATCAAATTTCTTTACTTCTTTCTTTCCAAGATGCCGTACAGTCAGTCTGTAAAATGGATTATATTTCCTGTGTTTATCAGTCTTAATGGTTACATCAAACCGTTCTTTGCTACTTTCTTCCATAGAATAAATAGAAAACAGATTATCTCTTAGTAACAAAAAAGAGTCCCACTGTTTTTTTACATCTCTATACGCTAATTGATAGTCAGCCTTGAATATCAGTCTCTGTCCATTGCTTTCTGGATGTAAACTAATACTCAACTTATTTCTTATACCTCTTGTTGATTCTATATCTATATAGATATCTTCATGAGTTTTGCTGAAAGTAGCTTCATTTATGGAATAGTCATTTCCCTTAAGTACGGATCGGATTTGCTTTTCTAATTGGTTAAGTGTAATAGTTTGTTTTAACAATTTAGAACTTTTTGGGGTAAAAGAAATTGTTTTTAAAAATATCCAGGCTCTACATTTATTCCAAAAAATATAAATCCAATCGATTTCAGAATACAAAGCTGCAATAATGGGAACAATTCCGACGAAACTAGTCAGATTTATCACAGTAGGTGATTGTAAAGCTTGATATAAATTCACAAATGTCCATGCCAAAGAAGTTAATATAAGAGTAATTTTTATTTTATTCATATTATCGCTCCCAATAGTCTTTAATAGTATTGTAACATAAAAATCCCTAAAACCTCATCCCTAATATTTTTTTAGGGTGGCCGAAAAAGCCGATTATGCGACCTATAGCATACCCACGCGCCACAATGTTCAACAATCCTGAAGCGCGTGTTTTCTCGGGCTTCGTTCGAGCTTCAACCCAATATAAGCCCCATATCTACTAATTTTATTGATGTCAACAAATGTCAACCACTTTCAATATTTTAGAAAGGATCTCATGAACGAATTACAATTCTTAATCTATACCGCTGATAACGATAGCGAGACAGCTAGTGTCATCATCAAAGGCGAAACTATCTGGGCTAGTCAGAAAGAAATGGCTAGACTTTTTGACGTCGGTGTTCCTGCAATTAGTAAACACCTAAAAAATATCTTTGAAGAGGGCGAATTAGAAGAAGATTCAGTTATTTCCAAAATGGAAACAACTGCTACCGATGGGAAGAATTACTTAATTACTTACTACAATCTTGACGCCATCATTTCAGTTGGTTACCGTGTCAATTCTCAAAAAGCTACGAGATTTAGACAGTGGGCTACTTCGGTACTTCGTGAGTACATGATAAAAGGGTTCGCCATGGATGACAACCGTCTGAAACAAGGCGAAAACTTGCTGGAAAAAGACTATTTCCGTGAGCTCTTGGAGCGCGTGCGTTCTATCCGAGCTAGTGAGCGTCGTATATGGTTGCAGATTACAGATATTTTTGCTGAAATCTCTATCGACTATGATCCACAAAGTACGTTGACTAAGCAATTCTATGCTGATGTACAGAATAAGTTTCATTATGCAATCACTGGCCAAACTGCTGCGGAAATTATCTACACGAAAGCAGACCATACAAAAGACAACATGGGGCTTACAACATGGAAAAACTCCCCTAACGGTCGCATACTGCAAGCAGATACTCAAATAGCAAAGAATTATCTTTCAGAAACAGAAATCCGTTCCCTTGAAAGAGGAATATCTAGCTATTTTGATTACCTGGAAAGACAGATAGAACAGCGAAAAGCTCAGACAATGCAACAACTAGCCCAAAGTATTGACCGCTTTTTGACTTTCCAAGAATACGATATTTTAGAAGGTCATGGAAAAATCACTTCCAAGGTTGCGAAAGATAAAGCAAAAGCAGAATACCAACTATTCAACAAAACTCAAAAGATAAACTCGGACTTTGAAAAAACTTTAAAACAGCTAACTGACGATAAAAAACTTTAAATACAAGCCTGTTTACTATAAACAAGCCCATATTAACCCCATATCCGCCTTGTTTTCTACTCTGGTATTATATTTACCATCTGACTCTTTAAAATCGAATGTGGGGCAAACTATGAAGCCCTGGCATGATATAAAACCTTTTTGATAATGGCTTGCCTGCTGATGTATTTTAGAAAGGTTTATCATCATGAAAATAACTGAAGTTATAAAAAAAGACGGTAGCAAAGTTTACCGTGCTAATGTATATCTAGGAGTTGACCAGGTAACAGGAAAGAAAGTCAAAACCAAGGTAACAGGTCGGACACAAAAGGAATTAAAACAGAAAGCCAATCAAGAAAAAATAGCTTTTCAAAAAGCAGGATCTACCAGACAAAAGGCTATTACCATAAAAAACTATCAAGAATTGGCAACTCTCTGGTGGGAAAGCTATAAGAATACAGTTAAGCCAAACACTCAAGGAAACGTTAGAGCGCTAATAGATAATCACATATTGCCTACTTTCGGGGAGTATAAGCTCGATAAGCTCACTACTCCACTTATTCAGTCAATTATCAATAAACTTGCTGATAAGGCTAATAGAGGGGAAGAGGGCGCTTTTCTACACTATGATATGATCCACGCTTTAAATAAACGTATCTTACAGTATGGCGTAACCATGCAAGCAATACCGTCCAATCCTGCGCGTGATGTGGTTTTACCTCGTAACACTCAGAAAGCAAAGCGACAAAAGCTAAAGCACTTTGATAATCAAGAGTTAAAAAAGTTTCTTGTTTATCTTGATAATTTAGATAGTTGTAAATATCGTTATTACTATGATGTAACGCTCTATAAGTTCCTACTGGCTACTGGTTGCCGTATCAATGAGGCTCTAGCGCTTAGCTGGTCTGATATAGACTTAGATAATGCCGTTGTGCATATTACCAAAACACTAAATCGGGATCTAGAAATCAATAGCCCAAAATCTAAGGCTAGTTATCGGGATATAGATATAGATCAAGCGACTGTTAGCATGCTGAAGCAGTACAAACTACGCCAAACTAAAGAGGCTTGGAAGATAGGGCAACGTGAAAGTGTAGTATTTTCTGACTTCATTCATGAATATACTAGCATTGTAAAACTTAAAAAAAGATTACTAACACATTTTAAACGCGCTGATGTTCCGAATATCGGTTTTCATGGTTTCCGTCATACTCACGCTAGTTTACTGCTTAACTCTGGAATACCTTACAAGGAACTCCAACACCGTCTAGGTCACTCTCAAATCAGCATGACCATGGACACATATAGCCACCTCTCAAAAGAGAACGCAAAAAAAGCAGTCTCATTCTACGAAACTGCACTAAAAGCACTATAGGGGGAGCAAAAAGGGGAGCAAATTTAAAAATCAACATTTCAAGACAAAGCAAAAAGCCAATAACAACGGTATTTTGTGAGATTTATTTTGTCAAAAGGTTCATTTTTCTACAAAATAGTTATCTTTGAAACTCCTTTTCTATAGGTTATATTTTTCTGATATAATGTAGAAAAACAGCTAAAGGAAAGACTATGAAACCACTACTTGAAACCATCGATACCCGCTTTGGAACTGCCAGCAAGCATGCCTTTTCTCGGGGAAATACCCTGCCATACACAGGCGTGCCTTTTGGGATGAATTACTTTGTACCCCAGACCAGTGACCAGGAGGGCTCTTGGTTTTTCGATCCGCATCTGCCTATCTTTCAGGGGATTCGATTAACCCACCAGCCCAGCCCTTGGATTGGCGACTACTCTTGGCTCCTTCTGACACCTGTCACAGGCCAACTGGGTGGAGACAGCCTCTTCCATCGCCAGTCTTCCTATGATATGGATAAGGCCTCTTTCCAACCTCATTATCTGAAAATTTTCTCCCTGCGCTATCAGATTGAAAGCCAGCTTACACCGACTTGCTACGGTGCTTCTATTCGTTTGGAACAAAAGCAAGGCAAAGCCCTCTCCCTCTATCTTCACGCAGCAGATGAACTGACAGTGGAGCAAGTAGATGAGCGGACTCTTACCCTACGACAAGAAGGTAAAACTGAAACCAACAAAAATCCACTGATACTGTTCACATCCCTGAAAATGAATACGGATATCCTTGCTATCAGCCAAGAAGGCGAAGACTGGCTAATTGACTTAGCAAGTAGCCATGCTGAAATTCAGCTAGCGACTTCTTTCATCTCTCACTCTCAGGCTCTGCTTAATCTACCTCAAAAAGATTTTGATAACTGTAAAGCAAATGCACAAGCGGACTGGGAAAATCTCCTCCATCGTTTTGATATCATGGAAACAGGAGAGGCTGACCGAACCTTCTTTGATCACTGCCTTTACAGACTCTTCCTCTTCCCACAGACTTTTTATGAGGTTGATGAATCAGGGCAAGCCATCCATATGGATCTGGCTACTGGAACTGTCAAGCCTGGTGTCCTCTTCAGCAACAATGGTTTCTGGGATACCTTCCGCACCACCTTCCCCCTCTTTGCTCTTATCATACCAGAACACTACCACCGCTTCTTAGAAGGATTTCTCAATAACTACCGCGATACCGGATTTCTTCCAAAATGGCTGGCTCCAGATGAACGTGGCATGATGCCAGGTACCCTGCTAGATGGCATTATCGCAGATAGCGCCTGCAAGGACATGGCCCCCGACCTAGAAGAAGAACTCCTCCAAGCCATGCTTGAAACAGCCAGCAAGGCCGACCCTCTCGGCATCAATGGTCGTCACGGACTAGTCCAATACCAAGAACTAGGCTACCTCTCTACCGACCACTACGAAAGCGTCAGCCACACCCTAGACTATGCCTATAGTGACTTTTGTATCGCTAGCTGTGCTGAAAAACTAGGGAAAATAGAAATCGCTGAAACCTACAAGGCCGCATCACAAAATTACCGCCATCTATTTGACTCTGAGACAGGTTACATGCGAGCGCGTGATAGTCAAGGCAACTTCCGTCCTGACTTCTCTCCTTATAGTTGGGGACGCGACTATGCCGAATGCTCTGCCATCCAAGCAACTTTAGGCGTCCTCCACGATATTCCAGGCTTGATCCAGCTTATGGGTGGAAAAAAAGCCTTTAGCAACTATCTTTTAAAAGCCTGTCAGGAGGCTCCCCTCTTTGAGACAACAGGCTATGGCTACGAGATTCACGAAATGAGCGAGATGGCTACTGCTCCTTTTGGACAACTCGCCATTTCCAACCAGCCAAGCTTCCACATTCCTTATCTCTTCCGTTACAGCGATTACCCTGACTACACTGCTCTTCTCATCAAGACGCTCCGTCAGAAAGCTTTTCACCCAAGTTGGGAAGCCTATCCTGGCGATGAAGACAATGGCAGTCTCTCTGCTTGGTACATCTGGTCAGCTCTCGGATTCTATCCAACCTGTCCAGGCAAGCCCAGCTATGATCTCGGAATCCCTCTCTTTGACCACCTCCGTATTTATCTAGCTAAAGAAAATAAATGGCTAGATATTCATTCTGAGCAAAACCACAGCCATTTTAACTTTGTAAAAGAATGCCGATTGAACAAGGCACCAGTATCTAGCATTCAACACCAAGACCTCTTAAAAGCTGAGCAACTAACCTTTACACTTAGCTGGTTACCAAGTCACTAGCTAGTAGACAAAAGAACCTTTGTATCGTGCAAAGGCTCTTTTATTTTATGAAACTTGTACTTGAAGTTGATCAACCAACTGTCCATCAACAGTCAAATTGAGATAGAAATCCAAAGTCTGATCAGCAGTAAAGTGCAGGGTTGGTAGACACAAATCTTTTTTGCTTTCCCCAGCTTGGAATTGAAGGACTTGAATTTCGTCCTGATAGGCGACACCATGGACACCTGTCCCCGGCTGAATCGAAATCTTAGCCTCCAAAGGAGTATTACTTTCGCTACGTTCAATCCTAAAATGAAGAGTCTCTCCTTTTGCCACAGATAGGCTTTTTTCTGCAAATGCTAGTCCCTGAACAACTTCTTTTTGTGATAAGCTAGGAGTTTTATAGAGGGAAATCTTAGTCAATACAGGCATAGATAGTGCCTCTGTAATCGTCACGCGCACCTTCTGTGCCTCTACTAGCGGACCTCGCAGGAGACGCTTATGACCAACTGTAAAGCCTGTACCAAATTCTTGCCAGACGCCATCCACCTCTACTTGCACATGAAAAGCAGCGATTCGTTGCCCTAGCTTCAAATCTTCTCTTAACTCAATGACATCAAAAGTTTTAGGAAATCCTAAGTCGAGTTCTAACTGGATGGGCAAGTCTGCATCGCTTGCCCAAGAGCTGCTTTCCAGGCCATCTGTCAGATGGTGACAAGCAAAGTCTGCGGAAAGAGCTGGACCAGATACCTTAGCTCCCAGAGCCAAATCTTCTTTATAGAGCTCATTGCGATAGGCCGCAAATTCATAAAGTCGTTCAATATCCTTTTCATCAAATAGCCCATCTTGATTCGGCGGAATATTAAGTAGGAGCGGGGTTCCTCTCCCCACTGAGTGAAAATAGATTTCGACCAACTCCTCAAGAGACTTAGGATCCTGGTCCTCATGGTAAAACCAACCTGGCCGGATGGAAACATCTGCCTCACCGATTGAAAAAATAGTGCCTGAGGGATCTCCGTTCTGAAGATAGTCCAGCTCTGCTTCTGTTCCTAGTTTGTCAGGATTCACCTTTTGCCACAATGGATCACCTGCATACCCTCTTTCATTGCCAATCCAGCGGATGCTGGTGCCTTCTGTTGAAAAAATCAAGCAATCGCCCTGCAGGTCACGAATGGTTTCAAACCATTTCTCAAATTCATAATTGACCTTTTGAGCACCCTCTCCTCTGGCACCATCCATCCAGACCTCAGCAAATTTCCCTTCATTTCCATAGGCAGGATTTGATAAGATTTCCTTCAGCTGAGCCAAATAATAGGCATTATAGTCCGCTTCTCGCTCCACATGATAGAGAGGACTGTGAGCATCCCAAGGCGATAGGTAGACCCCCATATCCATATCAAACTCTGTGGCAGCTTGGGATACTTCAAGGAGCAAGTCCCCCTCTCCATTCCTCCAATGACTGACCTTGACCGAATAATCTGTGTGAGCTGTCGGATAGAGGACAAAGCCGTCGTGGTGCTTGACCACCAAAATCAACTTTTTAAAGCCCGTTTCCTTGAGCACACGAACCCATTCACGCGCGTCTAACTGTGTCGGGTTAAAGCGTTCAGGATCCTCCTGACCTGTCCCCCATTCCTGGTCATAAAAGGTATTGGGCCCAAAATGGATAAAGGCTGCTAGTTCATCCTCTAAATAAGCTAGCTGGGCCTGACTAGGCAAGGGCCCATGCGGTTTTATTTCTCTTACCATACTATTTCCTATCTACATTTTTCTTCACTTTTTTGGCATGTACTTGCAATTCTGTTAACGCTAGAGGGCTTGCTAAGCCTTCAAATCGAAGACGAAGGGCATAAGTCTCCACCTTATCAAATTCAAAACGAAGCTCTTCATCCTTGTCGCTTGAAACTTTTCGGATAGCTGATACAGGTCGCCAATTCTGCTCTTGCTTGAGCAGGGAAACCTTATCCAAATTGTTGGGAGTCCGAGGTAAAGTAGGCTCATTCCCTACATAATAGTCGATATAGGTAGGATCCACCGCCACGTAGTCTTGATTTTCAACATAATACAAGGTCAGGTTATCCACAAATCGCGGTTTTAAAATCCCTGCATCTCCAAACAGAATACCGACGCTGGCTTTCTCTGACTTGGCAATCCAAGTATTGGCTGTCGATTTCTTCCGAGCAATGACCTTGTCATTGAGGTAAGAGGCTGGGTGATTTGGTTCTGAGTGATAAGCAAAGACCAGAGGCAGGTTGGACCCTGTCCACTGATTGGAAATAACTTCTCCATCTACACTGGCATCTGTCACATGAATGGTGACTGTTGCTTGCAACTCACAGCCCGCTACCTGCCCTGTGAGCACACATTCTCCTACCTGAGCATAGACTTGAGGCTTGAGTTCATCCCAAGTCACCTTGGCCGTATCTCGTCTGCCATCTGATAAGACTAGCTTGACTCGGTCTGGTAAGTGTGGGGCTTCCTTGACAAGCGTCCAGATCCTTTCAGGCTCAATAGCACAAATCCCTTGAACACAAACCTGAGCAGAAGCCTTTAAATTCAAACCCTCTAGCTGGCCAGATACCGTAAACTCATGAAATCTTGCCAAATCTTCTTCAGGAATCTCCTCCCAAACAACCTTGACTCGTTTTGCATCGCCAGACTCATAGTCCACCAAGACTGAAGATGGCAGCTGTGGATAAGTCCCCTTAGCTGTATACAAGCGAAGTGGTCGTACAGAAACTGCCTGCCCTAGTGAGTTATTTTCTGCCACCTGCAAATGAGTTTGATAGGTCTTCCCTTGATAAATGGCGCGAATAGCCACGTCGCCTGCAGACAAGCAATGAAGCACTCCCCGCTTGATAATGGCGTGGGCACC
This sequence comes from Streptococcus sp. CL6.22, assembly GCF_049738055.1. Lineage (GTDB taxonomy): Bacteria > Bacillota > Bacilli > Lactobacillales > Streptococcaceae > Streptococcus > Streptococcus mitis_DJ. Next base: position 60,975 of record NZ_JBKOTV010000014.1, read on the forward strand.
ACCACTCGTCTCCCAAATCACTTCACTATTCCCCACCTTGTTCACAGGGTTATCCACAGTTTGTGGATAAAGTCCAATAGCTGGGGAATCTCCTTCTTGTAATCCTGCCTGCTTGTCCACTCGAATCTCAAACAAGCGCTTATTTTTCACTGGCTGGCAATCAAAAGCCTCTCCTACTAAGATATCAAAACTTGCTGGCTCTAGCCCTCTAGCACTGGCCTTTACTCTCACTTGACCTACCTGCTCCAAGCTCTGAACTAAGAGGACACCTCTGCCATGGAAGGCTTTCCTCTTAAACAGACCATTTTTCTGGGCTTGGTAACGTTCACGACTGGCCTGCCTACCATTATCCACTCCTACAATACGAGCAGGACCTGCAATTTCAAAATGAAGTTGATTGGAAGCAGTCGGCACCCAATTTCCATCCTTGTCCAATACATCAAAATAAAGATAAAGGAGGTCTTGCCCATCTGACTCCAGTTGTGTTTTCTCGGCATGTAACCTGATTTTGGCTGGCTTACCTGCAGTCACCACCCTATCTTCTGCCACAATCTGACCTTGACGGTCATAGGCCACAGCATGCAATTCTCCTGGTTGATAAGCCAAACTCCATTCGAGATAAAGTTGTTCAGAACTTGCTCCCTCTTGGTATTTTCTGCCATCTGAAGTCCATTTTTCCTGAAAAGTCTTCCTACCTTGAGATTTTCCATTGAGAAATAGCTCTACAGAACGGGCATTTGAATACACCCGGACAGGGATATTCCCATACTTATCCACAACTTGTTGATAACTCTTGTGGATTTCCCAATTCCAGTGGGGCAGTATATGAACCATGGGATGCTGATCTAGGTCCAACCACTGACTTTGATAGAGATAATAGTCATTTTTAGGAATCCCTGCCGTATCCACGATCCCAAAATAGGAACTCTTTACAGGCGTGTCATTTTGATTGTGCCAAGGAGTCGGCTCACCGATATAGTCCACTCCTGTCCAGATAAACTGACCCGCATAGTCTAACCGATTTCTATCTGCTGTCCAAGAAGCCGTCGCCGTCTTCCCCCAAGGAACTCGATCATTGCCATAGTCTGACTGTTCAAAATTACGAACGCGGCGATTATCCCCAACCCATTCCTTATCTGGGCGAAAATAGCTGTCACGCGTCCGTGTAGCCGATGAGGTTTCAGACCCATAAAGACGCCAATCGGAATGTCTTTTGCGAATCGCGTCAATATTATCTTCCGAGTAATTTAAGCCCACCACATCCAGCAAATCAGCAATCTTTTCATGACCTCCAGAACCATCTCCAAAGCGGAACTGGTCCATTCCCATGGTCACAAAACGGCTATTATCAACCTCCTTAACCCTTTCTAGCAAGCGTTTGATCGTCTTCAATGAATGAGCATCTCCATTTGCTTCGCTGACTTCGTTTCCCAAGGACCACATAAAAATCGCTGGATTGTTCTTGCCACGCTCAATCATAGTGCGCAAATCGTAGTCTGACCAGAAATCGCCTTCCCTCGCTTCTGGATGAGTCGCTTCTTCCTCAAAAAAGCGACCATAGTCATATTCTTTCTTGCCCCCATACCAGGTATCAAAGGCTTCTTCTTGGATGAGCAGGCCCATTTTGACAGCCAGATCCAGCAAGACACTACTAGCTGGATTATGGGTGATTCGAATCGCATTGACACCCATTTCCTTCATCTGGCGCAAGCGTCTCTCGGCAGCTGACTTGTTTTCCACAGCTCCCAGTGCTCCATAGTCATGGTGCAGACAAACACCATGAATCTTCAACCAGCAACCATTTAGAAAGAAGCCCTTATCCGCTTGCCAATCCATATAGCGGTAACCAAAAGTCTCCTCTTCTTCATCAACTAAGACGCCATGTTTATAAAGACGAGTCTTCAATTGGTAAAGGTGAGGGAAATCAATATCCCAAAGCAAGGGTTGAAAAATTGATATTACTTGTTGGAAAGCATATTTGTCCCCAGACTTAATCACTACAGAGTCTGTCGCCTGCCAGTCTGACAGTTGTTGTCCATCATACCAGATACTCTGTTCCAAATATACCGAAACGGATTGAGGCCCATCATTTAAAACCTTGCTTTCAAGCTGGGTTTCCACCCAAGATTGCCTTTGCTCCTTTAGCTTAGGACTTGCTATCGTAATCCCATACAAATCCAGATGAACTGCATCTGTAATCAACAATTTTACTTCTCGGTAGATACCACTACCCGAATACCAACGACTGCTAGGTTGCTGATTTTCCACAAAAACCGCAAGCTGATTGGCCATCCCATCATTTCTTAAATAAGGCGTAATATCATAAGAAAAGGGCGTATAGCCATTGGGATAATAGCCCAGCACTTGCCCGTTGATATAGACTTGGGCATTCATGTAAACCCCATCAAAGAGCAAACGCACCGAAACAAGACTAGCATCTTCTTCCAAGTAAAACTGCGTCCGATACCAGGCCTGACCCCCATTTAACTGACCACCCTCATTTTGCGCTGGCGAATAATGGTCAAAATCATTGTAAATACTCCAGTCATGGGGCACTTGAATAGCCTGCCAATTTTCTCTATGAAAATCCGGCGCCAAGGCCTCTTCTTTCCCCACCTCTTGGCTAAAAAACCAGTGATTTCGCAAAACTTCTTCTCTTCTCATACAGGCATTCCTCTTTAAACAACTCGATTTACTTGACTATAGCACAAAACAAAAGCGCTTTCAAGACTTCCTCCATCACTCCCTAAATCCTCAGAAAAGATTCTATAATTTGTGGAGGAGGATTTAGTTCTCAAAGATACAAGGGTGATACAAAAAGAGCCTGACTCCAGGCTCTTTAGTCTATTATTTCTTCTCAGCACGGAGGGCTGACAAGATTTGTGTACGGATATCATCAACACCATTTGGCGTATTTGGTAAAAAGATGGTTTGATTTCCTTTAGAAGCAAAGGTATTCAAGGTATCCAAATACTGGTTAGTCAAAAGGATGGACATGATTTGTTCTTCTGTCATGCCAACATTGGCTTCCTTGAGTTCAGTGATAGACTCTGCCAAGCCATCCACAATCGCCTTACGTTGTTGGGCAATCCCCACACCATGGAGGCGGTCTTTTTCTGCTTCAGCTTCAGCTGCAGTGACGATTTTAATCTTGTCGGCTTCCGCCAATTCTTGCGCTGCGACCCGCTTGCGTTGCGCCGCATTGATTTCATTCATGGATTGCTTGACTTCTGCATCTGGTTCAACCTTGGTTATCAAGGTTTTCACGATAATATAACCGTAAGTAGTCATTTCTTCTGCTACTTGGTGTTGAACCTCAAGGGCAATCTCATCTTTTTTCTCAAACAATTCATCCAAGGTTAATTTTGGAACAGAAGAGCGAAGAGCATCTTCGATATAAGATTTAATCTGAGATTCTGGACGCATGAGTTTATAGTAGGCATCTGTCACGCTCTGCTCATTGACACGGTACTGGGTCGCTACATTCATCATAACGAACACATTGTCCTTGGTCTTGGTCTCAACCACAATATCGCTTTGCAACAAGCGCAACTGAATCCGCGCTGCAATCGAGTCAATCCCAAAAGGCAAGCGAATATGAATACCGCTATTGGCAACCTTTTGGTATTTCCCAAAGCGTTCAATAATCGCTACCGACTGTTGACGAACAACATAAACTGTACTCAGTGTGACTATCACCAATAGGAGCACACAAACCACCACAAAAATCATCAAAAATGTTGCCATTATCGTGACCTCCATCATTATTTTTTCCTGTATTATAGCACATTTAAAGAAGGTTGTGCAGTTTTTACTGCGATTTTTAAAAATAAAATGTTAACCATCTATTTTGTAACTAAAAAGGATAGCCTCATACAAAGCTATCCTTTGATTCTCATCAATGCGCCAACATTTCTTGGGCGATTTCTTGTCCAGATAGATTATCTGGGTAGTAGGTTGGCCAGTTATCCATTTCTTCAAAGAGGGCTTCTTGGCTTGTGCCTCCAAAGAAGATATGGAAATGTTCTGCCTTAACTGGAGCGATATTGTGGTCACTAAACTGAACATACTTGAACTGTCCAGCATCAGCATCTGTGGCTTCAAAGAGGAAGCGCACGCCACGATTGCCTTTCTTGTAAGTCAAGATTTTCTTTCCAACATACTTGTAAGTATATTTCTTACTTTGTCCACCTTGAACAAATTCCATAGTGTTATCAGTGATATTAATCTTAGTCACATCTGTCTGATAGCCTTTTGTATAGTAGGCCTTGTACTCAGCCTGGGTCATCTTACCAGTCAACTTAGCCTTGTAATCAAACACTTGATCAAAAGTACCATCTTCAAGGAAAGGATAAACTGATTGCCAATTACCTGCATAGTCACTCAAGGTACGGTCCTTGACGTCTGCATCCTCAAAGTAACCATTTTGAACTGTCTTAGTATCCTCTGCCTTTTCAGGCTCAATTACTGGGCCTTCTTGGTCTGTTGTTTGTTTTAGAGCCTTGAGGTTTTTCTCCATGATAGAGATGTAATTTTCACCAGCCTTGGTATCCTCTTCTGTCAGACTTTCTAAAGGATTGAGGACATCTGTCTTAACACCTGCCTCTTTTGAAAGTGTATTAGCAAGGGCTTGTGAAGCATTTTCTTCAAAGTAGATATAGGCAATTTTATTTTTCTTGACGTACTCTGTCAACTCTGCCAAGCGAGCAGCTGATGGTTCAGCATCTGGAGAGAGACCTGAGATTGCGACTTGTTTGAGTCCATAGTCCAAGGCAAGATAGTTAAAGGCTGCGTGTTGAGTCACAAAGCTCTTTTGTTTGGCTTGAGACAAGCCTTCTGCATAAGCCTTATCCAAGGCTTGCAATTTTTCGATATAGGCAGCAGCATTCTTTTCAAAGGTCTCTTTTTTATCAGGATAATCTGCTGACAAGCTATCACGGATGTGCTCTACAAGTTTAACGGCACGAACTGGTGATAACCAAACATGGGGATCGTACTCATGGTGATGGCCTTCTTCTCCATGGTCATGGTCTCCCTCTTCTTCCTCACCACCTGGCAAAAGCAACATATCGCCTGTCGCCTTGATGGTTTTGACCTTTTTCTTATCCAAAGTATCTAGCAATTTAGGGACCCATGTTTCCATGTTTTCATTTTCATAAACGAAGGTATCTGCGTCTTGGATTTTGGCAACTGCCTTGGCAGACGGTTCATATTCATGGGGTTCTGTACCAGCACCGATGAGGAGTTCTACATTAGCAGTATCTCCTGCGACTTGCTTGGTAAATTCATAGACAGGGTAAAAGGTTGTCACAATATTTAGTTTGCCATCTGCCTGCTTTTGATTGGAACAAGCCACTAAAAACAAGGCACATAGACTGGCGAACAATAAGCTAATTTTTTTCACGTTAGTCTCCTATTTGATAAAACGTCTTACTAAACTAATAAGTAAAAAGACAGTTACAAAAATAATGGTAATACTTGCACTTGCAGGTGTTTCTGCATAGTAGGAAATGTAAAGTCCTGCTACCATTCCCAAAAATCCAATAGCACTGGCAAGCAGCATAACCGATTTAAAGTTTTTCCCGAGACGCAGGGCAATACTGGCTGGCAAGACCATAATGGTCGATACCAGAAGAGCTCCCGCAGCTGGAATCATAAGGGCAATGGCCACCCCCGTCACCATGTTAAAAAGAATGGACATGGTACGAACTGGCAAGCCATCCACAAAGGCCGTATCCTCATCAAAGGTCAAAATGTACATCGGACGAAGGAAGAGGAAGGTCAAAATCAAAACAACCGCCGCAATGACAAAGAGGGAAATAACCTGCTCTTCGCTGATAGTCACGATTGAACCAAAAAGATACTGGTCCAAACTCATAGAACTCGAGCTTTTACCCTTGCTCATGACAATCAGAGAAACAGCCAGACCCGTTGACATGAGGATAGCTGTCCCGATTTCCATAAAGCTCTTGTAAACCGTACGGAGATACTCCAGAAAGACCGCCGCAATCAAGACAATAGCAATAGTGGAAATAGTCGGAGAAATCCCTAGTACCAGACCAAAGGCTACACCTGAAAGTGAGACGTGGCTGAGGGTATCACTCATCAAACTCTGACGGCGCAAGATAAGGAAGGTCCCCAATACTGGCGAGAAAAGACTCATGGCAATAACGGCCAGAAAGGCACGTTGCATAAAGTCATAAGATAACAAACTAAGCATGGCCCACCTCCTGATCATTCTCATGAACGTTGAAACAACGCCATGGCGAGTCTTGGTTACGGACTAGATGAATATTGCGGTCCGCATAGTCCTTAACTTCTTCAGGGTCATGGGTAATCATCAAAACAGCCTTGCCATGATGATGGGCGCTGTGGTGCATGAGTTCGTAAAATTCGTTTTTACTTCCTGCATCCATCCCCGTTGTCGGCTCATCTAGGATAAACACATCTGGATCCGAAGCAAACATACGCGCGATCACCGCTCGCTGCTTTTGTCCTCCAGATAGAGACCCCAAGCGTTTGTCTCGGTGTTCCCACATTCCAACTGAGTCCAGACTAGCCTTGATATGCTCCTCATCATGAGCATTCAAACGACGGAACCAGCCTTTTCGTGGATAACGACCCGACTTGACAAATTCGTAAACCGTACTTGGAAAACCCGCATTAAAACTGGCAATCTGTTGAGGAAGGTAGGCTATTCTCAATTTCTTACCCTGTGTATTTGTCTTTGAAATAGTCACCTTGCCAATGCGTGGTTGGAGGATACCAAGACTAGCCTTGATCAGTGTCGTCTTAGCTGCCCCATTCTCCCCCGTCAAGGTAACAAATTCCCCACTATCAACACTATAATTGATATGTTCAAGAACGGGCTCCTTATCATAATAGAAGGATAAATCCTCTACCGTAATATATCTCATTATTTGATTTCTCCTACTAAAGCAGTCAAAAACCGCTGGATCACTTTTTGTTCATTTGGAGTAAACTGAGTCGCCACTTGTTCATAGGTTAAAAGTGTATGCTCATGGTGATGGTGGTGCTCCTCAGCAATTGGACGAGCCAAATCAGTCAACTGATAAAAAATCACACGCGCATCCTTAGGATCTTTAGATGTTTCCAACATCCTTTCCTTGACCAAAGACTTAATGGCCTTGGTAACTGCCGCCTGACTGACATTGAGACGACGAGCCAACTCTGAATTTGTTAAAGATTCCTCCGACAAGAGCATGAGGATATGCTCCTGGGTATTGGTCAGGGCCACCTCGCTAGTACAATGACCTATTAGGATTTCATGCTGATTTTCCGCCTGCAAAATCACCTCATTCAAAAAAGCATCGATATCCTTCGCTAGCTGTCTCATATCTGACTCCTTTCCTTTTGGATTTCTCTTTTTTTAAGAGAAAATACTATTCTTTGAAGAATTATTTACTGGTTAATTATATCACAACCAAAAAAAGAGTCAAGAAAAAACGTGAAAACCAGTTTCATTCTTGAACTCTTCTATATCATGATCTATTGAAATGCCTTGACATCTCCATCATAAGTTGCCCAGTATCTAATTCTATTTTAGAAGACACAACACTTTTTATTCAAATTATATATAAAATGGAGAAGAGAAAAGT